>NZ_BAAHSI010000022.1:0-59282 GCF_054601575.1 Faecalimonas canis
ACTTTGTCTACAGTCTGACTTCTTATTATTATAAGAAGAGTTATTTTGTGAAAAACACAGCGGGTACAGTAGAGAAAAAAGAAGAGTCTGTTAGATTTAACGGAGCAAACTTTGCAACATCTTCAACAACATGGGGGAAAAATAACA
Organism: Faecalimonas canis; assembly: GCF_054601575.1. Classification (NCBI taxonomy): domain Bacteria; kingdom Bacillati; phylum Bacillota; class Clostridia; order Lachnospirales; family Lachnospiraceae; genus Faecalimonas; species Faecalimonas canis. The sequence goes on from NZ_BAAHSI010000022.1 coordinate 148, forward strand.
AAGGCGAAGTTTATGTGAAAGCAGGTGCAGCACGTTTAACACGAGTTGATGACTTGACAACAACTAAAAAAGAAAATCCTACAGGAACAGCAACAGAAGTTATTAATCCACAGTGGGATAATATTAATAACCCTCAGTTTGTTAATGTACATTTAGGTAATAACGGACGTATTCTGATGGAACTTCCGGGTGCTTTGGCAATCACGAAAAATGCAACAGTAGTTACAGGGAAAAACTTAAAAGAAAATGAAATTGTAAAAGACAAGGAATTTGAATTTAAGATTACAATTCCGGAAATGAAAAATGCAACTGTTAAGGCTCAAGTAAAGAATCAGCAGGGTGATGCAGTAGGAGAAGTAAAAACGCTTTCTCTTGATGATGCAGGAACAATAACGTACTCTTTAAAAGATGATGAAACATTATTTATTTACGGTTTGGATGCGGGAACAGCATATACGGTAACAGAAGTAAAAGGCAGTATGCCACAAGGATTTACATTAACATCTGTTGACGGTAAAGAGAATGAAACAGAAGCAACAGGAAACATTGTATCAGGGGCAACAAAGCAACATACATTTGTAAATAAATATGATGTAACTGAAGTAGTTGTAAATGCAGATGATTTTGCAAAATATGCGAAACATTTTGCAAACTGGGATGTAGCAGATACATTTAAAATTACTTTAAGCAGATATACTTCAAATGATGCTCCAATGCCGGAAAACTCTGTAGATGGTAAGAAGACTGTAGAAGTAACAGAAAATAGTACTACAGGTAACTTTGGTAACGTGACATTTACAAAACCGGGTACTTACGGATACACTATTTTTGAGGAAAGACCGGAAACTGTTATAGCAGGGATGACTTACTCAATGGCAGCATATACGGTAGATGTTATTGTAAAAGATAACGGAAACGGTACTTTATCAGCAGAAACAAAAATGACGAAGATTTCTGATGATACAGGAAAGGCAATGGCACAAAATGTTGACAATAAGACAGCGGAATTTACAAATAGTTTTGCGGCAGAGTCAGTAAGAGCAGGTGCGGTTGCAAGAAAAGACTACACTGATAACAGTGGAAATAATCCATTAACACCTGGCAAATTTACATTTAAAATTAAGCCAAATCAGGATAATGCTCCCGCGCCTGAAAAAGCAACGCCGGAAGCAGATGGATCATATATAATGGGAAATGATGGTGAAAGAGTTCGATTTGAACAGTTTGTATTTACAAGCAATCATGCAGGAAATACATACACTTATGAAATCTCAGAAGTGATTCCTAAGGAAGCAACGGACAACAAAAATGGTACGTACACATTAAACGGAATGACTTATGATGCACAAAAATATACAGTTGCATTTAACGTTACGACAGAAGAAGTTAATGGAAAAGCGACAGTGAAAGTTGAAAAAACATATTATAAAGGTGAAGGTACAAACGGTGAAGTAGTACCTGAAGCAAATGTTGTTTTCAACAACGTTTATACGCCGAAAGAAATTACTATTCCTGATGACCAAAATGAAGGAGTGAAGGGAAGTAAGACTTTAGTAGGACGTAACTCCTTAAATGACGAAAGATTCTCATTTACGTTAAAAGCGGCAAATGCAAAAGCAAACAGAGCATTAGCAAATGATTGGATTGTATTTGAAAATGATCCTGCAAAAAATGAGATGACGGTAGAAGTTTCCGATTTAACAAAGGGAAGAGAAAAAGACTTTAATTTCGGGCAGATGAAAATTACACGTCCGGGATTATATGAGTTTAATGTAAATGAAAATATACCGGAAGAACCGGCTCAGAAAAAAGGTCTTACATATGACACACATTTATCATTAGTAACAATTGATGTAAAAGATGAGAACGGTGTATTAAAAGCAAATGTAACTTATAATAACGGACATGATGGAGCAACAGATAAAGCAGCGTTTAAAAATGTTTATCACGCTTCAGCAAGTTATGGAGATGGAATGAAATTACACGTTTCCAAAACATTAAATGGCCGTGCATTAAAAGCGGGAGAATTTGCATTTACAATTGCAGGTAAAGATAAACCATCAAATGATAAGTTGACCGATAAAGATAAAAATTTCGTAAATCAGGCAGGTGCAAATGATGGAGTAGCCTCCGTAATCTTTGACAGAATGTCCGATATGAAATTTACAGAAGCAGATGCAGGTAAAACTTTCTCTTACACAGTAAGCGAAGTAGAACCTGTAGAAAATAAACTTGGTGGTGTTACATACGATAAAACCGTTTATACAGTTGAACTGCAAGTAGTAGACAATGGCGACGGTACAATGCACACTGTAACAACAGTGAAAAAAGGACAGGATGTAATTGGTACATATGATAGTCAAAACGGAATGAAGGAAGCCACATTACCATTTGTGAATGAGTACAAAGCTTCTCCTGTTATAGTAGATACTGCATCAGACAAGATAAAATTAACAAAACAGTTTATCGGTCGTGAATGGACGGATAACGATGTATTTGAATTTACATTGGCAGCAGTAGAGCCGAAGGATGCACCTATGCCTGAAGGCAGTGAAAATGGTGTGAAAAAGGTTGAGGTAAGAAGACAGGATGGAACAGATAAAGTTTCATTTGACTTTGGAAGTATTACTTTTGATAAAAAAGGATATTACGTTTATAGAGTAACCGAAACTAATGCTGGTCAGACTATCAACGGAGTTGTTTATGACAAAGAAGTAGCAACTATTGAAATCACAGTGAATGACGATAGAAAAGGAAATCTTTTCGCAACTGTCAGCACTTATGAAGGAGATTTCCTTAATGAGTATAAAGCAGAGTTAAGTCACAATGAAGCCGGCGGATTGAAAGTGACTAAAACGCTTAAAGGACATGATATGGCGAAAGGTCAGTTTACATTCCAAGTTAAAGCACTGAAAACAGATACTGTAACAGCAGAAGAAGCTGCAAAACGTATTCATATTTTTAATGGAATAACAGGTGAGTTTCAAAATGTTGCCGGAAAAGATGGCGAAACTGTCGAGATGGGAACGGAAAGTCCGATTGTCTTTACGCAGGATGATGTAAACAAACACTTTAAATATGAGTTTACGGAAAAAGGTGCAAACGACGAGTTTGGTACAGGCGGAGAAAAAGAAGGATATACTTTTGACGATACTGTATATGTAGTGGAACTTTGGGTAACAGACAATGGAGATGGAACGTTAACTCTTCATACAAAAGTAAATGATGGAATGGAACTGGTAAGTTCGAAAGAGAACCCACTTAAGACAGTTATTTCATTTAAAAATGAATATAAAGCAACAGGTAAACTTAACGGAGCAGAAAAACTTGCAGGTCAAAAGAATATTGACGGACCATGGCCTAACAATGATTACTCAGGATTCACATTTACAATTGCAGGTGATGATGCTCACACAGACACAATGCTTGCAATTAAAAACGGTGATGTTGTATTACCAAATGATACAACCGTAACATCGGCAGAAGACGGAAGTTTCCACTTTGGAGATATTACATTTAACAAAGCAGGTGAATATCGATTTAAAGTAACTGAAAACGCAGGAACAATTGCAGGTGTTACATATGATGATGCGGTGAAAAACGTAACTGTAGTTGTGGCAGATGACAATAAGGGAAGGTTAACTGCAACAGTAAAAGAAGGTTCTGATAAACTTACATTTACAAATGGCTATAACACAACAGGAAATGCAACATTTGTACCGTCCGTTACAAAACAGGTGACAGGACATGATGCGGTAGAAGACGTTATTTTCGTCATGACAGCAAAAGACGAAGTAACAAAGAATGCAATTCAAGCCGGTGACATTACAGGATACAAAGAAGAAATAACAATTTCTAAAGATGTATTGAAAAAGGATGGAGAACCTCAGCCAGTTACATTTGGAGAATTGACTTTCACAAAAGCAGGAACATATACATTTGATGTTTCTGAAAAAGCAGTTTCAGTACCAAACGGGTGGACATATGATGCAGATCATTATGAAGTGAAAATCAAGGTTAAAGATGAAAATTCTAAGTTGGTAGCAACTCAGGATATTTCAGATGCGACAAATAATCTGAAACGCAACTTCGTCAATGTATTTACAGCGGAAACAGCATACGGTGAAGAAGGCGGATTAAATGTAACAAAAGAATTACAGGGACGTAATTTAAAAGAAAATGAATTTAATTTCACTATCACAGGACAATCAGATGAAGCAGAAGGAAAATTAGAGGATAGTGATAAAACATTCAAAAACAATGCACCAAATCAAGATGGTGTAGCAGTAGTGAGTAAACTTAGCAATGTGACATTCGATCAGAATGACATTGGTAAAACATTTGTATACATCGTTCGAGAGGTAGTAACTACAAGAGGTGCTATCGCATACGATGATAAAGATGTAACGGTTTCTATTCAGGTATTGGAAGAAAACGGAGATATCTACACAGTAACAACAGTAACAAAAGATGAAAACGTATTAGGTGTATATAACTCAAAAGAGGGAACGACAACAGCAGTTGCTCCATTTGTAAATAAATATACGCCGGACATCGTTACAGTTGATCCTACAGGAACAGAAGCCGGAAAAGTAACAAAAGTACTTAAAGGTAACCGTGCAGAAGCACTTAAAGACAATGAATTTACATTCCAAATGAAAGTAGATGCATTGGAAGGAACAATGGATGCGGTAGAATTGCCAAATCTTACAGCAACAAATAAGGCTGACGGTTCAGTTTCTTTTGGAAATGTAACCTTTAAGGCGGCAGGTAAATATCGTTTTACAATCAGTGAGGCGGTACCTGAACCACATGATGCAAATATGACTTATGATAAGCATAAATTTAGTTATGTTGTAACGGTTTCTTACGACGCTGACCAAGGTGTATTATCAACGAAAGTCAGCGAAGTTGCAGGAAGTCCTGTATTTACAAATGTTTACACAGATGAAAAAGCAAAAGATGTTGTAAACAACAAAGACGAAAACACATCTGCGGATGGCGATATGGTTTCCGTTGGCGACACATTGACATACTCTATCGATTGGGTAAATAATGCTGTAAATGAAAATGGACAGCCTACAAAAACAGATATTACTATCGAAGATACAATTCCGGCAGGAACGGAATATGTAGAGGGCAGTGCAAGTAATGACGGTAAATTTGCAGAAGGCAAATTAACATGGTCATTCAAAGAACAGGCAGTCGGAGCGAACGGTACTGTAACATTCAAAGTAAAAGTTACAGAGGACGCAGTAAAAGTTGACTCCATTAAAAATACGGCAAGTATTAAGGTTGGCAATAATGATCCAAAACAGACAAATGGAGTGACGAACTTTGTACCAAACAAAGAAGTAACAAATGATAATAATTCATCTGATATTAAAGTCGGCGATACGGTAACATATACAATTAAGTACTACAATACAGAAGATACGAATGCCGATGTAACAATTACAGATAAACTGCCGTCAGGATTAACTTTCAAAGAAGCAGATAACGGCGGAAGTTATGACAAGGCAACAGGAATTATTACATGGAAACTTACAAATGTAAAACCACACACAGCAGGTACGGTAACGTTTAAGGCAGTAGTAAATGAAGAGGCGTTAGTTGAAGATGGTGTGAAAAATACAGCAGGTATCCAGATTGGTGAAAACGGTCCGGTGATTAACACAAACACAGAATCATTTAATACAAAGAAAGGTGACTTGACAATTTCTAAAGAAATTAAACTGGCTGAAGGTCAAGGAACAGTTATCGATACAAACAAAACATTTGAATTTACTGTTGTTCTGAAAGATACTGCTGGACAGGTATTGAAAGGCGAGTATACTTACGGAGAAAACAAAAAGATTACAAGTGGACAGAAAATTGCTTTAAAACATGGTGAAAGCGTTACAATTAAAGGTTTACCGGAAGGCACATCTTATGAAGTAACAGAAACAAAAACAGCGGGATATACACCTGCAAAAGAAACAATTACAGGAACAGTATCGGCAGGCAATGCAGTTGAAGCACACTTTGTCAATACATATAGTGTGACAGAAGGAATGCTTGAAGGAGCGACAAATCTTAAAGTGAAGAAAGACTTTACAGGTCGTGAAGAAAACAGATGGCTTGCAACAGATAGGTTTACTTTCAAATTAACATTAGCAGAAGGAACACCGGAAAGTGCAGTTGTTCTTCCTAACAATGCAAATGAAATTGTAATTAACAGTACAACACCAGGCAAAGAAGCAGCATTTGGAAATATTAAGTTCAAACGTGCAGGAGAATATACGCTCAATGTTACTGAAAATCCAAGCGGTATCTTAGGTGTAACTGACGATGCAAACGCAACAAGAGAAGTAGTTGTTAAAGTTACGGATAAACTTGACGGAACACTTCATGCAGAAGTGAAAAATGCGGCTGAGGGACTTCTTACTTTCCACAATGTTTATAAAGTTACAGACCCTGTGGAAGTAGATACAACTCCTACAGATGCAAGTGCACTCTTTGAGAAAGTATTAGATGGACGTGATTGGTTAGATTCAGATGAATTTACATTTACTATCACACCGGAAGGTAATGCACCTGCACTGGAAAAAACAACTGCAAAAGTGAAGAAATCGGATGTACAAGATGAAAAAGCACCATTTGGATTTGGCAAGATTACATTTACACCGGAACATATGGGAGATGCACATACGAAAGAATTTACTTATAAGATTACGGAAAACGATATTAATAAAGATAAGATGCCGGGCGTATCAAAAGATACACATACAGCAATCTTAAAAGTAACTGTATCAGATAATGGAGAAGGTAAACTTGTAGCTGCAACTCCGGTTGTAACGGATGGTACATTTACAAATACATATCGTTCTTCAATCGATTATAATGCGGCAGGCGGACTTGTAATTACAAAAGTATTAACAGGACGAGATGCAGCGAAAGATCAGTTCCAATTTGTTATGACGGCAAAAGATGCTGTTTCAGCAGAAAAACTTGGAGTATCTACAGAGGGTACAACATTTAAAACACCGGCTGCAAAAGACGGAGAAACAGCAACAATTGACGTACTTGCAAACAGAACAGGAGAAAACGTAGTATTTACACAGGCTGATGCAGGTAAAACATACCGCTACACAGCAGTAGAAGTAAATGGTGGTCAGAAGGGTTACACATACGACAATACAAAACATGAAGTAGAAATCAGTGTAGAAGATAACAATGATGCAACTTTGACCGTAAAAACAAAAGTAGGAGATAAGACATATACTTATAAGACCGGTATAAAAGGCGAAACGGCAGTTATTCCATTTAGAAATGTATATGCGGCCTCCACAGATAATGCAGGCGGAACAAAAGCGCCGGTTGTAACAAACAAAACAATGACAGGACGTCCGCTTACGGCAGGTGAATTTACATTTAATGTAATTTACAAAAACAGTAAAGATGTTGTTGTAAAAGATGTTAAGAACAGTGTAGACGGAGCAGTAAACTTTGGAGAATTATCATTTACAATTGATTCTCTGAAAGCAGCAGTGAAGAAAGGTGATGCAGTTCAAAATCCAAATGGAACATGGACAGTATCTTATACGGCAGTAGAGAAGACAGACGGACTTGCAGAAAACGGAGTTACTGCTACAAAGAATACGTTTGACTTTACGATAACTGTTACGGATAACGGTGACGGAACATTAAAAGCAGTGACAAACCTTCCTGAAGGACACGGATTTACAAATGCATATTCAACAGGTGACCCTGTAGAAGTAAATGTAAATGGAAGCAAAGTTCTTTCAGCAGAAGAGGGACTCACACCTCCTAATATTGCAGGTGAATTTACATTTACACTGAAGGGAGAAAAAGATGCTCCAATGCCTGAAAAGACAACAACACAAAATGATGCACAGGGTAATGTAGATTTCGGAAAAGTATCATTTACACTAGAAAACGTATTCGGAGAAACGAAAGTATCTGCAAAAGCAGGTGAACCGAGAAGTAAGACATTTACTTATACGGTAACGGAATCCGGAAAAGTTGCGGGCGTGACGAATGATAAGAAGGCGAAAACATTTACACTTACAGTAACAGATGACGGAAAAGGTCATATGACAGTTACAAAGAACCCAGCCGATAACGCATTATTCACATTTACAAACACATACAGCATTGAAAGTCCTATTAATTCAAGTGTGACAGATCAGATTTCTATTACAAAAGAATTAGAAGGACGTAAGATGAAAGCGGAAGAGTTTAATTTTGAACTTCTTGAAGGTAATAAAGTTGTTGCAACAGGAACGAATGACGCCGACGGCAAAGTAACATTTACCGGATTGGAATATAACAAACCGGGCGAATATGATTACACGGTACGCGAAGTTGTTCCGGAAGATACATACGGAGTTACATTTGATACAAGTGAGTTTATGGTTCACACATCTGTAACGGATAAAAGTGATGGTACATTGAGCGTGGAACATACGACAGAAGGCGAAATTGTATTCAGAAATGTTTACAAGGCAGCAGGAACAAGCGTAACACTTGGAGCAAGCAAAATATTAAAAGGAAATGACCTTGCAAAAGGCCAGTTTACATTCCGATTGAAAGATGAAAACGGAAATGTAGTTGCTGAAGCAAAGAACAATGAAAAAGGTCAGATTATCTTTGAAACATTAGAGTACGACAAAGCGGGAACTTATAAATATACAATTTCTGAGGTAAATGATAAACAGGAAAATATCACTTACGATGCAAAAGTATATGGAGTAACCGTAACTGTTGTAGACGATGAAAAAGGACAGTTAAAAGCAACTGTTGAAGGAGATAGTGCAGTATTCACAAATGAATATGCAGAAAAAGCAGCAGTAATAACTCCTGCTAAACCGATTAAACCGAATGATACACCTGTTAAAACAGGTGATGAATCAAATCCAATGGCAATGGCAGGTATTATGACAATTGCCGGAATGGTAATTCTCCTTAATGTAATTACAGCAGTACGCAGAAGAAGACAAAGATAATAAAGACTGTTAAATCCCGCAGGAACAGATAAATCCTGCGGGATTTCTTTGCAAAAATATTGCACTTTTGGATGCTGTGTAGTATATTATAAAGATAGAGGAATTTTGAGGACGAACTTTCAGGAGTTTCGTCCTTATTTTAGAATGAGGAGGAGAAGAGATGAAAGACAAACTAAAGAAATTATTTGCATACTATAAGCCGTACAAATTACTTTTTTACAGTGATATGTTTTTTGCTATACTCGGAGCGGGTGTTACATTGGTTATTCCTCTAATTGTCCGTTATATTACGAGTGAAGTTGTTTACTTTAACGCTAATAAGGCGATGGAAACAATAGTGGCATTAGGAGCGTTAATGATTGTTCTCGTTCTTGTAGAATTTGGCTGTAATTATTTTATCGCATTTTATGGGCATATGATGGGGGCAAAGATGGAAGCGGACATGAGAAGTGATATTTTCAGTCATTATCAGAAACTTACATTTGCTTTCTATGATAATCAAAAGGTCGGTGCATTACTTTCCCGTATTACAAGCGATTTATTTGATATTACGGAATTACTGCATCACGGACCGGAAGACATTGTTATTTCTATTATTAAGATTGTAGGTTCATTTATTATTTTGGCGAATATTAATCTTCGTTTGGCAATAGTGGCATTTATATTTGTTCCGGTTATGATTGTCTTTGCAGTATATTACAACACGAAGATGAAAACGGCGTTTAAGCGTAATCGTGCAAGAATTGCGGACATTAACAGTCAGATTGAGGATAGTTTATCAGGAATCCGTGTTGTCAAGTCATTTGCAAATGAAGATATTGAGATGAAGAAATTCCATAAAGGAAATGATGGATTTTTAGCTGCGAAAAAGATTAGTTATCGTTATATGGCGGGGTATCATTCAACTTTGACGGCTCTTACAACACTCGTAACGGTTGTCGTACTTCTTGTAGGAGCGGAGGGGCTTACAACAAAGACTGTGTTAGTGGCAGACCTTGTAACTTTCCTTCTTTATATCAATAACTTTATTGAACCTGTAAAGAAATTAATTAACTTTACTGAAATGTTCCAAAATGGGTATTCAGGTTTTGACAGATTTCAGGAAATGCTTGCTATCGCACCGGACATTACGGATGCGGAAGATGCTGTTTCTGTTGGAAAACTAAGAGGTGAGATTACATTTAAGGATGTTTCTTTCCAATATCAAGACGCAAACGAGGCAGTTCTTTCTCATATTAACTTAGATGTAAAAGCAGGAGAATATATTGCCCTTGTAGGACCATCGGGGGTAGGAAAGACAACTCTTTGCAGTCTGATACCTAGATTTTATGAGGCGACTTCCGGTGAAATAGATATAGATGGAATGGATATTCGTAAAATGAAATTGGATGATTTGAGAAATAATATCGGTATCGTGCAGCAGGATGTCTATTTATTTGCAGGAACAATTATGGAAAATATCCGTTACGGAAATCCGGATGCCACAGATGAAGATGTTATCCGCGCGGCTAGGAATGCAAATGCACATGAGTTTATTATGAGTTTTCCTGACGGATATGATGCAGATATTGGACAACGTGGGGCAAAACTTTCAGGCGGGCAGAAGCAACGTTTATCCATTGCTCGTGTATTTTTGAAAAATCCACCGATTTTGATTTTTGATGAGGCAACTTCAGCGCTAGATAATGAAAGTGAAAAAGTGGTGCAGGAATCACTGGAAATGTTGGCAAAAGACAGAACAACATTTGTTATTGCACACAGACTTTCTACAATCAAAAACGCGGAAAGAATTTTAGTTCTTACGGAAAATGGAATTGAAGAGCAGGGTAGTCATGAGGAATTGATTCGTCAGAAAGGAATTTACGAGTCTTTATACCATATGCAGTTTCACTAAACAGAATGAAGGTGTAGAAATGAAAAATATAGAATTTAAACGTCCTGAATTAGAGGACAGAAAAATAGTGGATGGGTATTTTAAACGGTATCCGTCCAGAAGTTGTGAGAGAACATTTATTAACGTATTTCTCTGGTCAAGATTTTACAAAGTGAAATATGCTATCGTTGAGAATACGCTTGTCTTTAAAAGTGAGGATAGAGATTCTTTTACTTATCCGCTTGGAGAGGCTGAGGATATTCAGAAGGCATTGCAGTTTTTGATGTCACACTGTAAGGAACAGGGAAAAGAATTTGAAATGTATTGTGTGACAGCGGAACAGTTTGAGCAATTTAATGAATGGTATCCGAATGAATTTCAAATCACATATGACAGGGACATAGCCGATTATGTGTATGAGTCTGAGAAACTGATAACGCTTTCCGGGAAAAAACTCCACGGAAAGAGAAATCACATTAATAAGTTTAAGGCGGAACATGAAAACTGGAGTTATGAAACGCTGACAGAGGATAATCTGGAAGAATGCTTTCAGATGGCTTTACAGTGGAGAACAGATAACGGTTGTGAGGCAGATGAGGAAAAGAATGCAGAAATGTGTGTGACATTAAACTCTCTGCGTCTTTTCAAAGAATTAGAAATGACAGGCGGTATTTTGCGTGTGGATGGTAAAATCGTAGCGTTTACACTCGGAGAGCCAATCAGTGAAGAAATGTTTGTTGTGCATATCGAAAAGGCATTTGCAGAAGTACAGGGTGCATATCCCATGATTAATCAGCAGTTTGTGGAGCATGAATGTGCAGGATACAAATATATTAACAGAGAAGACGATGCAGGTGTAGAAGGACTTCGTAAGGCAAAATTATCCTATCGTCCTGCGTTTCTTGTAGAAAAAGGGCGGGTGAGAAGATAGATGATTTCTGAAAAAATGGAAAACATGGTGGCAAACAGTTCGGCAATTAGACAAATGTTTGAAGAGGGAAATCGTATGGCAAAACTTTATGGGAAAGAAAATGTATATGATTTCAGTTTGGGAAATCCGAATCTTCCTGCACCCAAGCGTGTAAAAGAGGCAATTATGGAAATTTTGGATGAAGAAGATACACTCAACCTTCACGGATATACGAACAGCAATGCAGGATATATGGAAGTGCGGGATGCAGTGGCAAAATCGTTGAACAGAAGATTTGACACATCTTTTTCAGGAAATAATATTACAATGACGGTAGGAGCAGCAGGAGGTTTAAATGTAGCCTTAAAGGTACTTTTAAATCCAAATGATGAAGTGATTGTTTTTTCGCCATATTTCAGTGAATACAGAAGTTACGTCCATAACTTTGATGGCGTTCTAGTGGAAATATCTCCAAATACGGAAACATTTCAGCCAAAACTAGACGAATTTAAAGAAAAAATTACAGAGCGTACAAAAGCGGTAATTGTAAACACGCCAAATAATCCTACAGGAGTCGTTTATTCGGAAGAAACGATTATTCGTATGTCAGAAATATTAGAGAGAAAACAGAAAGAATATGGACATGAAATTTATCTTCTTTCTGATGAACCATATAGGGAACTGGTTTATGATGGAGTGGAAACGCCTTATCTGACAAAATATTATGGTAATACAATTGTTGTATATTCTTACAGTAAATCACTTTCTCTTCCGGGTGAGCGCATAGGATATGTTGTTGTTCCGAATGAAGTGAGTGAAAGCGAGAAAGTTATTTCGGCAATGAATGTGGCTAATCGTATTTTAGGCTTTGTCAACGCTCCTACATTGCAGCAGAAAATCGTACAGAAATGTTTGGAAGAGCGGACGGACATTTCCTATTATAATAGGAACAGAGAAACGCTGTACAAAGGGTTGCTGGAGTGTGGATTTTCTTGTATCAAGCCGGAAGGAGCATTTTATCTGTTCGTGAAATCTCCTATTGAAGATGAGAAGGAATTTTGCAGGCAGGCAAAAGAATTTCATATTCTTCTTGTGCCGGGAAGTTCTTTTGGGTGCGGAGGATATGTGCGTATTGCCTATTGCGTTTCCTATGAAACGATTATAAATGCACTTCCGAAATTTAAAGAGTTGGCAAAGAAATATTTTTAAACATTGAAAAATATAATAAAGTGTGATAGATTTCTGTGAGTAGTCAAAATAATATTTTGGCAGGAGAAATAGAATAAGAAGAGGTAGAAAGATGATTAAACAAATACTACAGGGTATGGTTGTCGGGATAGCAAATATTATTCCGGGAGTCAGTGGCGGAACAATGATGGTCGCCATGGGATTGTATGACAGATTGATTCATGCCATTACGCATTTGAAGAGTGAGTTAAAAGAAAGTTTAAAATTATTGATTCCGATTTTTGCGGGGGCTGGTATTGCGATTGTTGCTTTATCAAGAATATTTGAGTTTTTACTTGCAACATATCCGATTCCGACCAACTTCGCTTTTTGCGGATTGATTGCGGGAAGTCTTCCGTTTATTTTGAAAAAGGTAAAGGGACATAAAGTGACAGTCGGAAAAATCATTCCGTTTTTGATTTTTTTCGGTGTTGTTATTTTTATGGCACTTTTAGGGGAAACAGGCGGAAGTAGTGCGGATGTTAGTTTTGGACTTATAAATGTAATTAAATTATTCGGAGTAGGTATTGTTGCTGCAGCAACAATGGTTGTGCCGGGAGTGAGTGGTTCGATGATGTTAATGTTACTCGGCTACTACGATACGATTTTAAAGGTGATTAATGACTTTGTTGATGCGTTAGTGAAGTTTGATATGGGTGGACTTGCAGCGGGAGTCGGTGTTTTAGCACCATTTGGAGTTGGAGTTGTAATCGGTATCTTCTTAATTGCAAAATTGATTGAATTTATTTTTTCAAAGGCAGAAATTCACGCATATTATGGAATTATCGGTTTAATTCTTGCATCTCCGATTGCAATTTTACTAAAAACGGATTGGAGTGGAGTATCTGTCCTAATGTTGCTTATTGGTGTCGCTACATTTGCTTTAGGCTGGTTTACTGCGAGTAAATTAGGTGGAGAGTAATTGAAAATGAGAAATATACGAGAACAATTAGAAAGTCTGGCTGAGCCGGACTTTCAGCAATTTATGGCAAAATTAATTCCCAATATTGAACCAAGTAAAATTATTGGTGTACGTTTGCCTGCTTTAAGGAAAATAGCAAAACAAATAGCGAAAGGGGATTGGAAATATTATTTGGGCGAATATCCTGCCAAAAGTTACGAAGAAATTATGTTGCAGGGAATGGTTATCGGTTATCTGAAAGAGGATATAGAAGAACTTTTGAAACAGATTGAAAAATTTCTGCCGAAAATAGATAACTGGTCTGTCTGTGACAGTTTCTGTACAGGATTGAAACAAACGAAAAAATATCCAAAGGAAATGTGGGAATTTATCGGTAAATATATAAATGATGAAAGAACATATTTTGTGCGTTTCAGTGTTGTTATGATGATTTTTTATTATACAGATAAAGAACATATAAAACAGGCATTTTCCTATTTTGACAAAATCCGTCACGAAGACTATTATGTGAAAATGGCGGTTGCGTGGGCGATTTCTATTTATTTTATCAAAATGCCGGAGCAGACTATGACGTATTTGAAAAATAATCGGTTAGACGATTTTACTTACCATAAGGCATTACAGAAAATCCGAGAGTCGCAAAAGGTGGATAAGGAAACAAAAGAGAAAATAAAAGAGATGAAAAGAAAATAATAAGTCAGACACTTTGTAAGAGGTGTCTGTTTTTGTGTGATATTGCAAATTATATGCGAAAAATTCTATAAAATGATAAAACATAGAAAAAGATTGAAAAAAATATGCATATTATGTTAAAATAACAACAACAAATAAAAGGGAGTGAGTCCAATGGATAGTATAATGGAAGAGGTAGTGACAAAAAGATAAAAATTGCTTGTGAGAGGAGAAAAATATATGAGTAGAAAACGTAAAAGTATAATTTCTTTAGTAACGGTAGCATTATTAAGTATGTGTTTGGCATTACCTGTTTTTGCAAAGGCAGAGGCGAGATTGCCGGCAGGAACTTGTGAAAAATGTGGGAAAAATACAGCGGTAAGTTATACTGTATATGGGTCATGGCAATTTGTAGAAAAAATATGGCATACTGACCATTATGATGTAAAATATATAAGAAATAAGTATATAGAAACAAAGTGTAATAATTGTGGATATACAACTAGAATAGGAAATGGACATGAAACAAAAGTAACTTGTCCATGGAAAAATAAAAAATAGTTATAAAGGAGATGGGTGTACCTTTTAGGTACACCTGAATTATATGAGGATATGAGGAGAAAGCAAAAATGGATATTATTTTTTTCTGTTTTAATAGGTGGAGTTATTTTTTGCAGTATTCTATTTTTAAAGCAGAAAGATTATGACAAAGAAAAACAAATACCTCTCTCCATTTGCACAGAAGAAAGTTTGGCATCTGTTATAAATAATATGATACAGTGTTACAACAAATATTATAATGAAAATATAAAGTTTGAGATTACCTATCTTCCCGAAGACCCCATGCAAAGAGAAAGTATGTGTAAGAGATTACAGACGGAATTAATGTCGGGAAAGGGAAAAGATATTTATCTGATGTCTGAGCGGACAAGAGAAATTAACAATTTAACAAGTGTTTTCGGAGATCCTAATAAATTGATATATAATGGTGTGTTGGCTGATATGACGGAGTGGACAAAGAAAGATAAAAGTTTTCAAGAATGTTTTCAACCTGTAATGAAGGCAGGACAGGCAAATGGAAGACAATATTTATTGCCGATAACTTTCACGGTCCCTATGTTTATACGGGAAGGAAGTGGAACGGACTTTACGGAAGAAACATTAAAACCACTTGGGAAGTTGATTGATGGAAAATCAGAGTTATTACAGGAAATCGCACCATATACCTTTACGAATACAAAAGAATGGCTCGGTAACTGCATTGATTATAAAAAGCAGAGAGTAACTGTATCTGAAAAAGAGATAGAAAAAGTATTGCGATATGAAATAGAAAAAAATAAAAAAGGAGTAGATTTTTCAAAGGAGAAATTTGTTTGTAATTTTGGAGTATTTAGTAAAGATGAGGGGAAGGAACATACTCTTTATCAATATATGCCGATGGTTACATTGGACGGGAAACCGATGGCAAAAATTTATAGTTACATTGCTATTGGAAGAAACTGTAAAGAGAAAGAGAGAGCATATCAATTTGCAAGGCTTTTTTGGCAAAAAGGTTTTGCTGAAGGAAAAGGAATAGAACTGACACTTAAAAGTGGTAAAACACAAAGACGAAGTGAAAATGATATTTTTATAGTGGGAGGAGTACCTGTACATGAACCGGCATGGGAAGAATGGGCAGTGAACATAAAAACGCCGGGAATTGTACAACAGAAGAATACACTTGAACAGATAGAAAATATACAGAGATATTTAGAGGCAATATCGCAAGTACAGACGGCACGATTTATAAGTGATTTTGATATTATAGGAAACGAAGTGCAGACACTTTTTCTAGACGAAGACGGATATACTTTTCGGACGGATTTTCCGGATATAGATGAGAGAGTGAAAGAGGCGGCAAAGATACTTTATCGGAATGCGTATTATATCGCAATGGAATAGGATAGGGGAAAGGCTATGAGGAAGAAAGAAAAACGGACGGCAATTATTCTTATGGCACCGGCGGTTATCGGATTTTTTGTTTTTTATGTTCTTCCAATGGGAGTTACATTGAAAAATTCATTTTTCTTTGGCGGAGAGTTTATCGGACTGGAGAACTATCAATTAACATTTGAAAACTATATGTTTCAGATAGCAATGAAAAATACATTAAAATTTTTTGCAGTTGGCTTACCTCTTATTATGGTGTTGTCGCTGGGACTGGCTGTACTTCTTTTTGAGCAGTTTCCACTGAATAGATTTTATCGGTTGGCATTTTTATATCCGATGATTGTTCCGATTGCATCAACAGTTATGGTGGCACAAATTTTTTTAAGTGATAACGGAGTTTTAAATCTGCTGATGACGCAGTTTGGTCTTCCGGTACAGGATTGGTTACAGTCGGATAAAGCATTTTGGATTTTGATGATTTTGTTTTTGTGGAAAAATATCGGATATAACGTTATTTTACTTTTGGCTGCATTAGCCATGATACCAAAAGAATATGAAGAGATTGCGAAACTTGACGGGGCGGGAAAGTGGAAATATTTTCTTTATGTAAGGCTTCCGCTAATTGCACCGATGTTATTTTTTACACTGTTAATTTCGATTTTAAATGGATTTAAGTGTTTTAGAGAAGCGTTTTTGCTCGGCGGCGTACGTCCCCATGAAAGTATTTATATGATACAACATTTTATGAATAATTATTTTGGGCAGTTGAATTATGCCAGATTATCGGTTGTGGCTGTTGTTATCTTTTGTATTGTCGGAACGTTTGTATCGGTTGTATATGCAGCCATGATGAGAAAGAAGAAGGGGGCTGATGTATTTTGAAGAAATATATAAAAACCTTTGTTCTTGGTATAGTAGTGTTGCTTATATTGTTTCCGATTTTATTTACATTTATTAATTCTTTTATGAGTCCGGAGGAAGTAAAGACAACGTATGAAGGCGTTTTCGGAAAATTCGGAAGTGCAGTGCAGTTGCAGTGGATTCCGCAACAGTTTTCTATGTTGGGGTATGAGAATGTTTTCATTGATACACCGAATTATCTGATGAAGTTTTGGAGAAGTCTTGGAATGTGTTCCATTATCGTTATCGGTCAGATTATTGTGGGAAGTATGTGCGGACTTGTTTTTGCCAAGTACCGTATTGGCGGAAAGAGAATTTTCTTTATTTTATTTATCATCTTTTTGCTTCTTCCGGTACAGGTGACGCTTGTGCCGAACTATATTATATTATCCGCACTGCACTTGACAGACACATGGTGGGCGTTGATTTTACCGGCAATATTTTCACCGTTTTCTACATTTTTTATGACGATTGTTTTTCAAAATATTCCGATGAGCCTTTTGGAAGCGGGGCGTCTTGACGGAGCGAATACATTTCAGGTGTTGACGAAAATTGTTCTTCCGGTGGCAAAACCGGGTGTAATTAGTTTGGCAGTTATTGTGTTTGTGGATAATTGGAATATGGTGGAACAGCCGATGGTATTTTTGAATAAAGTGACGGAATTTCCGCTATCGGTGTTCTTAGCAAGCGTGAATGCGGAAAATTTTGAGTTGCAGTTTGTATGTGGAATACTCAGTCTTATTCCGGTAACATTGTTGTTTTTGTTCTTTCACGATGAATTGGCAGAAGGAATATCCGTTTCCGCTTCAAAATAGGAGAGATGTGTATGAAGAAAAAAATATGGAAATGCAGTATATGGGTAATGCTTTTTCTTCTTCTTTGCACGATAACGTCCTTTTGGGTGGAAGAAAGGCTTATACCTGAAGTAGTTTCTACCGTGCCAATGGCTATGGACGAATTTTCGGAGCAAACAAAAGTTCCCACTGTCTGTGTACGTACAAATGAAAAGGGAGAACAGGGCGTATGGGCTATGCAGGAAGTAGTGGATATTTGGGGTGGAAAGCAATATCGAGTTCGGTTTGAATCCGATGTTGTAAAGGAGATAGTCGGTGAGAGCGCTACTATAAAAATAAGACCGGAGGCGGTAGTTGTTGATAATCTGTTTCCTTTAGAAGATGGAACAAACGTAAAAAAGGTGTATGAAAAATTGGGAAAAGAAAAGCCTGAACCAAATATAGTTTTATATTTGTCGGATCAAGAAATAGACAGAAAAAAATTGGAAAAAGATATTGCAAACAGTCAGTCCGTGTTGGATACGGCGTTTTTTGGTCAGAAAAAATATATTTGTAACGAGGAAGAAGTAGATGTCGCTTATGGAAATAGAATGTGGCTTCGGGAAAGAAAAATAGGGTTATCGGAAAGTGAAACAGAAAATTTCTTTCAGGGGGAGAAGAAGGCTCTTCTCCATAACCATACAGCCGATAAGTTAAATGTAAAAAAGGGCGATACGATTTTGCTAAAAAATACGCCTTATAAAGTAGAAAAAGTTTACAGTAATGAAGAAAAGGCGAATGGATTTGGAGAGGAAATCTACGTTAATCAGATGCCGAAAGGGGAAGAGATTCCGATGACTTCTGTTTTGGTAAAGAGTGCGCAGGGAAAAACACTCAGACAGAATACGACAGAGTTTATGCTGAAAGAATATCTTCATTTATCCGCAACAGACGGAAAACAGTATAATCTGCAGGATATAGAACAAATGGTAACGGAAATCAAATGGGTATGTTCGCTAATCGTTTTGTTTGTTATTTTGGTTATTCTTTTTCACTACACGGTTTTCTGGTGGACGAAAGCCTATGAGGAGAAAAAATTCCGATTTACTTTGATAGGTATTTTTCTAAGTGGAAGTGGATTTGAACTTTGGTATATGCTTTTAAAACAGTGTGGTATTCCGCAGACGTTCTTTTCTTCGGAAGGTATTCTAAATATAGGCGTATATGCTGATAGAATTCGTACATTTTCTGAAAGTATTCAGACGGGTGCGGGGGAAAATTATTTTCTCTGTCAGATTGGCTATCGGGCATTGCTTAATATAGAAAAATATGCTTGTATAGGTATTCTGGTGCTGGTACTCTTCCTGATTGGGAAAAAATTTGTAAAAAAATTTGCAAAAAGTGTAAAGTTTGTTGATATTTAATGCGTTGACAGTCCATGATAAACTTCGTATAATTTAAAATGTAAACAATAAAGAAGGGAATCGTGGTAAAATGATTATAGCAAAGAATGATGAGGAAAAAAGAAGTAAAATCTGGCGAATAGTGACAGCGGGAGCATCGGTTATTCTTCTTATAGTGATTGTTTATTTTTTATTTTCCCTATTTGCAGGTAATCCGCTTGAAGGGACATGGAAGAGTGAGGAGAGTAATTTGCGGTTGACAATTCGCGGTGGGGATTCCGCTATTGCAAGTTGGTCGGAGATTGCAGAGGCTTCTAATGTGAAAGTAAAGATGAATTATACATTAGATAAAGAGAACAAAACAATTGCGTTTAAAGTCGATGACGCAGAAATTGAAAAGGCAGTGAAGAATTCTGATGCGGGATTGACAAAGACTGCATTGGAAACGGAAATCAGTATGTTGGAAATGACTTTCGACTATAGTTTGGAGAAAAACAAATTGATTTTGTCTGAGCGTGAATACGGCGAGCAAATCGTTTTTGGGAAAAAGTAAAGGTAAACCAAAGCCACATTCTTTAAAGGTGGAGGCTTTGGTTCTTTTTGATTATAAAAAAAGGAGAGAAAAGTAATGAAACGTGAAGAAACAAAAGTGGTACATATAGGAAACAGGGCTATTGGCGGAGGAAACCCAATTGCCATTCAGTCGATGACAAATACAAAGACAGAAGATGTGCAGGCTACAGTAGAACAAATCTTAGCGCTGGAAAAAGCGGGGTGCGAGATTATCCGCTGTGCAGTTCCGACTATGGAGGCTGCGGAAGCGTTAAAAGAGATTAAAAAACAGATACATATTCCTCTTGTAGCAGACATTCATTTTGATTATCGTTTGGCAATTAAAGCGATTGAAAACGGTGCGGATAAAATCCGTATTAATCCGGGGAATATCGGAGATGTATCAAGAGTGCAGGCGGTTGTAGATAAAGCGAAAGAATATGGTGTTCCTATTCGTGTAGGAGTAAACAGTGGTTCTTTGGAAAAACATCTTGTAGAAAAATACGGCGGAGTGACAGCAGAAGGAATTGTGGAAAGTGCTTTAGATAAAGTCCGTATGATTGAAGATATGGGATATGATAATTTGGTTGTCAGTATCAAATCTTCTGATGTACTGATGTGTATCAAGGCACATCAGTTGATTTCTGAACAGTGTAATTATCCATTACATATTGGTATTACAGAATCGGGAACGATTTTATCGGGAAATATTAAATCTTCTGTAGGACTTGGTATTATGCTTTATGAAGGACTTGGAGATACAATTCGTGTATCCTTAACCGGTGACCCACTGGAAGAGATTAAGACAGCGAAATTAATTCTAAAGACACTTGGACTTAGAAAAGGCGGAATTGAAGTTGTTTCCTGCCCAACTTGCGGAAGAACGAAGATAGATTTAATCGGGCTTGCAAATCAGGTGGAAAATATGGTTGCGGACATTCCCCTCGATATTAAAGTGGCGGTTATGGGATGTGTTGTAAACGGACCGGGGGAAGCGAAAGAAGCAGATATTGGAATTGCAGGGGGAATCGGAGAAGGACTTTTGATTAAAAAAGGTGAAATTGTGAAAAAAGTGAAGGAAGAAGAACTTTTGGAAACATTAAGACAAGAACTTTTGAATTGGGGAAAATAAAATGGGAAAACGATTTTTTGATGTGTTTCCGACATTACAGGTAGAAAAAGAGATAGCAGATTTATTTGAGGAAGTGGAAGTGATGAAAGTGACAACCACTTCCTTAAAAGACCGATTAAAAATATATTTTGTAAGTATGCATTTAATTCCGAAAACTTATGTGTATCATATGGAACAGATGATAAAGGAGCAGTTGTTTGCTCGCACACAAATTTCTATTCAAATCGTGGAGAGGTATCAACTTTCAGAACAATATACGCCGGAAAATCTGTTGAGAGAGTATCGGAACAGTATCTTGGAAGAGTTAAAAGAAAGAAGTGCTGTAGAGTATAATATGTTTTTGAATGCCAAGTGTACGTTTGAAAATGAAAATATTTTATGTCTGACACTGGAAGATACGATTGTGGCAAGGGGAAAACAGGAATCTATAGTGGAACTTCTTGAAGAAGTATTTAACGAGAGATGTAATATTCCGGTAGAAATCCGTACACTCTATAGTGAGGTTAAGGAGAGCAGACATAAAAAATATAATGAGATACGCTTACAACAGGAAATTCAGGCAATTGTAGAGGGGAACGAAAGCAGAAGAAAAGAACATATTGAAGAAGTAAAAGAAAAGAAAAGTGAGGAGAAAAAAGAAAAAGCGATTAAACCGAAAGAGGAAAAGAAACCATTTCAGAAAAAGGACTTCTATTCTCCTATTAAGCGTTCCGATGACCCGAATGTTATTTATGGAAGAAACTTTGAAGATGATACAATTGAACTTTCACAGGTTGTAGGGGAAATGGGAGAGATTACCATTCGAGGAAAAGTTATTCAGTTCGACACAAGAGAAATTCGGAATGAAAAAACAATTATTATGTTTGCAGTGACAGATTTTACAGACACGATTATGGTGAAGATGTTTGCAAGAAACGAACAACTTCCTGAACTTTTAGGTGAGATTAATAAGGGAGAGTTTCTAAAAATAAAAGGGGTCACAACAATTGACAAATTTGACGGTGAACTGACAATCGGTTCAGTGACGGGAATTAAGAAAATTCCTGATTTTACAACAACACGAAAGGACACAAGTCCGGTAAAACGTGTAGAACTTCATTGTCATACAAAAATGAGTGATATGGACGGTGTGTCGGAAGTAAAAGCGATTGTAAAACGAGCACATGATTGGGGGCATAAAGCGATTGCCATTACGGATCACGGTGTCGTGCAGTCTTTCCCGGATGCAAACCACTATATCGAAACGTTGGATAAAGATGATCCGTTTAAAATTATTTACGGGGTGGAGGGGTATCTTGTTGATGATTTAACAGATATTGCGGTGAATGAGGATAGCCAGACACTTGATGATACTTTTGTCGTATTTGATATTGAAACAACAGGGTTTAGTTCCGTAAAAGATAAAATTATCGAAATCGGTGCGGTAAAAGTGGAAAACGGGAAAATTGTGTCCCGTTATAGTACATTTGTCAATCCCGAAGTACCGATTCCGTTTGAGATTACAAAGTTAACAAGTATTACGGATGCAATGGTTATTGATGCTCCAAAGATAGAAAATGTGCTACCGGAGTTTATGGAATATGTTGGAGATGCTGTTTTAGTTGCACATAACGCAGGATTTGACGTGGGCTTTATAGAAGAAAACTGTAAAAGACTTGGCATAGAGAGAAAACTGACGTCTGTGGATACGGTTGCGCTTGCCAGAGTGTTACTCCCAACGCTTTCGCGTTATAAATTAAATGTGGTGGCAAAGACTTTAGGCATTTCTTTGGAAAATCATCATCGTGCGGTGGATGATGCGGGAGCAACGGCGGAAATTTTTGTGAAATTTGTGGAGATGTTAAAAGAACGTAAAATTACTACGTTAAAGGGTATCAATGAATTTGGTGCGATGAATCCCGATGCTATTCGAAAAATGCCGGCACACCATGTTATTATTTTGGCGAAAAATGATGTGGGCAGAGTAAACTTATATACATTGGTGTCCATGTCCCATTTAAAATATTTCGGACGTATGCCACGTATACCGAAAAGTGAGTTAAATCGCTATCGGGAAGGGCTGATTGTCGGAAGCGCTTGTGAAGCAGGAGAATTATATCAGGCGATTTTAAATGAAAAGTCGGAAGAACAGATTGCAAAGATAGTAGATTTTTATGATTATCTGGAAATCCAGCCTCTTGGGAACAATGCGTTTATGTTGGAAAGTGAGCGTATTTCTAATGTAAATACACAGGAAGATTTAATTCAGATTAATAAGAAAATTATAAAACTAGGTGAAGAGTTTCAAAAAATGGTCGTGGGTACTTGTGATGTGCATTTCCTTGACCCTGATGATGAGGTATACAGAAGGATTATTATGACGGGAAAAGGATTTTCGGATGCGGATGACCAAGCACCATTGTATTTGAGGACAACGGAGGAAATGCTGGCAGAGTTTTCTTATCTTGGTTCAGCGAAAGCGGAGGAGATTGTTATTACCAATCCGAATAAGATTGCGGATATGATTGAACCGATTTCCCCGGTACGTCCGGATAAATGTCCTCCTGTCATCGAAAATTCAGATCAGGAATTGCGTGACATCTGTTATGAAAAAGCCCATAGTATGTATGGAGAAAATCTTCCGGAGATGGTTGTGGAACGTTTGGAAAGAGAATTGAACTCGATTATTTCTAATGGGTTTGCGGTAATGTATATTATCGCACAGAAATTAGTTTGGAAATCCGTGGAGGATGGGTATCTCGTAGGTTCAAGAGGTTCGGTTGGTTCTTCTTTTGTAGCAACTATGGCGGGAATTACGGAAGTAAATCCGTTAAGTCCGCACTATTATTGTAAAAAATGTCATTACAGCGACTTTACATCAGAGGAAGTGCGGGCATATTCCGGTCTATCTGGATGGGATATGCCGGACAAACTGTGTCCTGTCTGCAATGCGCCTTTAGCAAAAGATGGATTTGATATTCCGTTTGAAACATTTCTTGGGTTTAAGGGGAATAAAGAACCGGATATCGACTTAAATTTCTCGGGAGATTATCAGAGTAACGCTCACAAATACACGGAAGTTATATTTGGAACAGGGCAGACTTTCCGTGCGGGAACAATCGGTACGCTTGCAGATAAGACAGCATATGGTTTTGTAAAAAATTATTATGAGGAGAGAGAGAGCCGAAAACGTAAATGTGAGATTGAGCGAATTGTAGAAGGATGTACGGGAATCAGGCGAAGTACAGGACAGCATCCGGGAGGGATTATCGTTCTTCCTCACGGAGAAAATATTAATTCATTCACTCCTGTACAACATCCTGCCAATGATATGACAACGGATATTATTACAACACATTTTGATTATCATTCCATTGACCACAACTTATTGAAACTTGATATTCTCGGTCATGATGATCCTACGATTATTCGTATGCTGGAAGATTTAATTACAGATATTACAGGAGAGAAATTCGATGCAACAAAAATTCCTCTAGATGATCCTGATGTCATGGCGCTTTTTGCAGGGACAGAAGTACTTGGAATTAAGCCGGAAGATATTGGTGGTTGTCCGGTAGGATGTCTTGGCATTCCGGAGTTTGGTACAGATTTTGTTATTCAGATGGTTGTAGATACGAAACCGAAGACAATTTCGGATTTGATTCGTATTTCGGGTCTTTCCCATGGAACAGACGTATGGCTTAACAATGCTCAGACATTAATTCAGGAAGGAAAGGCCACAATTTCTACGGCAATCTGTACACGAGATGATATTATGACCTATCTGATTAATAAAGGGTTGGATAGTGAGAAATCATTTACCATTATGGAACGTGTCCGAAAAGGGCTTGTTGCAAAAGGAAAATGTAAAGAATGGCCGGAGTATAAGAAAGATATGCTGGAGCATGGAGTACCGGAGTGGTATATTGGCTCTTGCGAGAAAATTAAATATATGTTCCCGAAAGCCCATGCGGCAGCCTACGTTATGATGGCATACCGTATAGCATATTGTAAGGTGAATTATCCTTTGGCATATTATGCGGCGTATTTCAGTATTCGTGCATCGGCATTTTCTTATGAAATTATGTGTCAGGGAAAAGATAAACTGGAATTTTACCTTAGGGATTATAAGAAACGTTCGGATTCTTTAAGTAAAAAGGAGCAGGACGTATTAAAAGATATGAAAATCGTGCAGGAAATGTATGCAAGAGGATTTGAATTTCTTCCACTTGATATTTATACTGCGAAGGCAGATAAGTTCCAAATTATAGACGGAAAATTGATGCCACCGCTTAATAGTATAGAAGGAATGGGTGATAAGGCGGCTGAAGCGGTAGAAGCGGCTTCAAAAGACGGTCCATATTTATCGAGAGATGATTTCCGACAGAGAACAAAAGTAAGTAAGACAGTTATTGATTTGATGACAGATTTGGGAATGTTTGGAAATCTTCCGGAATCAAATCAGTTGTCATTATTTGATTTTTAAGAAGGTGATAAAATGATTACATTTAAAGAAATAGACAGAAGTAATTATATGGAATGTATTGGCTTGAGAATAAAAGAAGAACAAAAAGGTTTTGTTGCAGATAATGTACAATCTTTGGTGGAAGCAAAGTTTGAAGAAGGCTTATATACTCGTGCAATTTATTCAAATGATATTATGGTAGGATTTGTATTGTTTGATTATGACCCTGAAATTCCCGGCTGGTCAATGAGTCGATTTATGATTGGAGAGCAGTATCAAGGGCAAGGTTTGGGAAAAGAAGCGATTAAACAATTTTTAAAGTATATAAAAGAAGAAATGAAAATACACGAACTTTATATTTCTGTAGAAGTGGAAAATGTAGTTGCCTGTGAAATGTATGAAAAAATAGGATTTCATTTTGTGAAATCGGTTGCATATGAATTTGGCGGGGTTATGTACAAAGAAAAACAGATGAAAATAGAATTGCAAGTAAATGGCTAAATATATTGCTGTGTTTATAAAAGCATGATATACTAATGTATCAATGCAAATTTTATAATTGAATAATACAAACATTGTGCGGTTACTTTTTGTAATGAAAAGTATTAAAAGGGAATTCGGTGTAAGTCCGAAACAGCTCACTTTACTGTAAGGAATGACGAAATCCATAAAGCCACTGTGGAGACAATTGGTCTGCATGGGAAGGAGGAAAGTAGGGTTTAGTTCTAAGTCAGGAGACCTGCCGGTACATATTGTGAAATCTTTCGGTGAGGATAAGATGATACATAGAAATTAAAGTAGACTTTCATAGACAGAGTCTTGGTTTTTGTGTGTTAAAAAGCAGCCGACAGGTTGCTTTTTTTATGTGAGAATGCACAGTGGAGCAATGACTTTTAATAGGGAAAAGGGGGAAGGTATGAAATTTAGTGATTTTCATCCGATTGTGAATGCTATCTATTTTGCAGTGGTTATCGGGGTTATTATATTTTCTATGTCACCATATTTTTTATTGCTTTCTCTGTCGGGGGCATTTATATATTCTCTTATATTGAAGGGGAAAAAGGCAATGAAACAAAACATTTCTATAGTATTTATTACCCTTGTCATTATGACAGGGATAAATGCGATGTTTACCCATAACGGAGAAACGGTTTTGTTTTATATACGTCATAACAGAATTACGATGGAGGCTGTATTTTTTGGTATTGCATCATCGGTAATGTTGTCTTCCGTCATTCTTCTGTTTGACTGTTTTCATGTGATTATGTCTGAAGAAAAATTGATTTATTTATTTGGAAGAATAGTTCCGGTATTTGGATTAATGGTGTCAATGATATTTCGGTTTGTTCCGCTTTTGCGATGCAGATTTAAGGAAATACAGATGGGGCAGGCATGTATGGGAAGAAATGTACAGACGGGAGTAATCCGGAAAATAAGACAGTTGTTGAAAGAACTTTCTATTTTGATTGCATGGTCGCTGGAGGCTTCCATTGAAAGTGCGGATTCTATGGCTGCCAGAGGGTATGGACTGCCGGGAAGAAGTAGTTTCCATTTGTTTAAAATCACTGTTCAAGATGTGATACTGCTTATCATTGTCGGAATGTGTGGTGTAATTACTGTGGCGGGCTGTATTTCCGGCCGGACAACAATGCAGTATTATCCGAAACTGCTCGTGCCGGCGATGGCATGGAAAGATATAATCTGCATAAGTTCCTTTGGTATATTAGTGTTTATGCCATCGGTAATTGAATATATTGGAGGACATAAATGGGAAAGATAAAGTTTGAACAGGTAACATTTACATATCCGCTTGCAGAGCAGGCAGCGCTTAAAGACGTTACTTTGGAAATAGAGGAATCACAATTTATTGTGATTTGCGGAAAGTCGGGCTGTGGGAAAAGTACACTGCTCAGGCAAATGAAAAAAAATATGATGCCGTATGGTGAATTAAAGGGTGAAATTTTATATGATGGAACTTCCATAAAAGAATTGGAAGAACGGAAGAGTGTATCTGAGATAGGGTATGTACAGCAAAATCCTGATAACCAGATTGTTACGGATAAGGTTTGGCATGAACTGGCATTTGGTTTGGAGAGTCTTGGATACGACAATCAGACTATTAAGCGCCGCGTGGCAGAAATGGCGGATTATTTTGGCATAGAAAACTGGTTTCATAAGGAGACAAATACATTGTCGGGAGGGCAGAAACAGTTGTTAAATTTGGCGTCCGTCATGGTAATGCAGCCAAAAGTATTGATTTTAGATGAACCTACAGCACAATTGGATCCCATTGCAGCATCGGAGTTTTTGCAGACGGTTTATAAGATTAATCGGGATTTAGGTGTCACGGTTATTATGTCGGAACATCGGTTAGAGGAAGTCTTTCCAATAGCGGACAGAGTGCTGGTTTTAGATAAGGGGAGAATAGTTGCGATGGACATTCCCGGGCGGATTGGAGAATATCTTTCTGGTAGGGAAACAGGCGAATCACACCCCATGTTTTACGGGTTACCAGCGGTAGTTAGGATTTTTCAAAACTTCCGCATCGGAGAATCACCGCTTACAATTCGTGAGGGAAGAAAAAAGATGGAACAATTATTGAAAGGAAAAGAAGTGGTTGGAAGTTCCTTTGATGCGATAGAAAAATCTAAGGAGACAGTCATACAACTGAAAAATGTATGGTTTCATTATGAAAAAGGGCATCACGATGTATTGAAGGGTGTATCTTTTTCCGTGGAGAAAGGACGGTGGTCTTGTGTTTTGGGAGGAAACGGAAGTGGCAAAAGCACAATGCTCAAAGTAATCTGCGGCATTTTAAAACAGCAGAAAGGGAAAGTTTTTATCAATGGTACACAGACAGGAAAAAAATGCTCTGAGAAAGTTGTGATGTTACCACAGAATCCGCAGGCAGTCTTTACGGAGATTACAGTGGAGGAAGAATTATTTGAGGGTGTGGCATTTATGGACATCGAAGACCGGGAAAAAATTGAAAAAGTAGAAATGATGTTGGATAAAATGGAGATAACACATTTACGAAAGACAAATCCATATGATTTATCGGGAGGTGAGCAGCAGAGGCTGGCGCTCGGAAAAATTTTACTGTTGGAGCCGACAATTCTTCTTCTAGATGAACCGACAAAAAGTCTTGATCCATTTTTTAAAAGAGCATTGGCAAAGATTTTAAAAGATTTGCAGAGAAACGGAATGACTATTTTTATGGTGAGTCACGATGTGGAATTCTGCGCATCGTATACAGACTACTGCGCTATGTTTTTTGATGGTGAAATTGTATCGGAAGACTGTACGAGAAAGTTTTTTGCAGGAAACAGTTTCTATACGACAACGGCAAACAGGATAGCGAGAAAATGGTGTAATGAATTGATTACTTGTGAGGAGGTTCAGGAATGGCTTCAGAAAAACGTCAATTAACACAGCAGGAAAAAGCGGCAAAACAGAGACTTCATGTGGCTGCGGAACTGATATTAATAGGTATTCCGATCGCTCTTATAGTAGGGATAAAGTTTTTGCCGAGAGAGTGGTATATGCTGCTTAGTTTGATTGTTCTTGCGATGACAATAGCACCGTTTTTCATGGTTTTTGAATCGAGAAAGCCAAAAGCCAGGGAAATTGTTCTGCTTGCCATGATGAGCGCTCTTGTTGTAGCATCGCACTTGTTTTTTCATATTGTATTTCCAATACAGATAGGGACAGCGTTGATTATCATTAGCGGTATTTCTCTCGGATCGGAGGCAGGTTTTTTCATCGGGGCATTAAGCAGATTGGTGTGTAACTTTTATATGGGGCAGGGACCATGGACTCCGTGGCAGATGTTTTGCTGGGGGATACTCGGATTTTTGGCAGGGTTTGCGTTTAACTGTGGCAATACAGAAACATTAAAATCAAGAAATTTTAAAATGATTTCAGGACCCGTGCTGATGATATTGTTTTCGCTTTTGCTGGCGTATCTTAGTTTTTTGATTTATCCCGGACAGGACAGTACTGTCGGATGGAGATTTTATTTGTTTGGGGCCATCGGATTGATTTTAGGGGTGGCTGTTCAAAAAAAACGGCTTCCGGCAGATAATATTACGCTTTCACTATTTACATTTTTCACAACGTTTATTGTGTATGGTGGAATTATGAATCTCAGCAGTGCATTATTATCTGCGAACGGTGCTTCGGGGAAAGGAATCAGTCTTGAGGGACTGCGTATACTGTATGTTACCGGTGTGCCGTATGACTTTTTTCATGCGTTGACCGCTGCGGTTTGCGTATATTTCATTGGTGGGAATATTATTCGGAAATTGGAACGAATAAAGATTAAATACGGAATTTATAAATAGAAAAAATTGAGGGTGGAAATGTGGACAAAGATTTTGAAAAACTGATACGAAATAAAAGAAAACGAAAGATTTCAGTATGTATTGTAATTTTGCTTATTGTACTGACAACTCTATTTTCTTTCAAAATGGAAAATGGAAAAGAAAAAAAGAAAAGTGAGGTTACTTTGGAAATTCGCTGTGATGAACTAATTGACAATCCGGAAAAAATGGCAAAACCTGAATTGTGGAAGTATATACCGGAAAACGGAATCATATTGGAAGAGACAAAGTGTACCATAGAAACAGGGAAAACAGTTTTTGACGTTTTAAATAGAGTGTGTAAGGAGAAAGACATTCAGATAGAATACAGTTATACAACTGGATATGATTCATATTATGTGGAAGGAATACAGTATTTATATGAATTTGATGCGGGAAAGAGAAGTGGCTGGATATACCGTGTTGATGAAAAAAATACAAACTATGGTTGTTCACAGTATAAATTAAAAGGCGGAGAAAAAATCGTGTGGGAATATGTCTGCGATTATAAGTAAGGCAGGGGAAAGGAAAAAGAATGAAAGAAAAAATTTTGGAATTAAAAAAAGAAATTGGAAAAGTAATTGTAGGAAAGGAGGAAGTAGTTGAGAAAGTTCTGATGGCGATCATAGCGGGAGGACATATTCTTTTGGAGGATATTCCAGGTGTGGGAAAAACAACACTTGCATTAGCCTTCAGCAAAGCGATGGGCTTGCAGTTTAGGCGTATACAGTTTACTCCGGACGTTGTTCCTTCAGACATTACGGGGTTTATGATATATGACAAGCAAAAAAATAGTTTTACATATCGGGAAGGCGCCGTAATGTGCAATTTCTTTCTCGCAGATGAAATTAACCGTACGTCAAGTAAAACCCAGTCGGCGCTTTTGGAAGTTATGCAGGAAGCGAAAGTGACGGTGGACGGGGAGACACACCAGATTCCTCAGCCGTTTATTGTTATGGCTACGCAGAATCCTATAGGTACTGTGGGAACACAGATGCTGCCGGAAGCCCAACTTGACCGTTTTATGATAAAGTTATCTATGGGATATCCGGAATTTGACGCACAGATAGAAATTTTAAAGAACAGGGAAAAAGAAGATCCTATTGATGCCATGAAAGAAATTCTCTCAATTGAAGAAGTGATTGAGATGAAGAAGGAAGCAAAAGAGATTTATGTGGACGATAAAATATATGAGTACGTTACAATACTTGTGGAAGCAACAAGAAAACATGATTATGTCAGACTCGGAATAAGTCCGCGAGGAGCTTTGGCGCTGTGTGGTATAGCCAAAGCGAGAGCATATATTTCAGGTAGAAATTATGTGACACCAGAAGATGTAAGCGAGTGCTTTTTAGATGTATGCAGACACCGTCTTATTCTTAAGCCGAAG
Source organism: Faecalimonas canis (assembly GCF_054601575.1). Lineage (NCBI taxonomy): Bacteria > Bacillati > Bacillota > Clostridia > Lachnospirales > Lachnospiraceae > Faecalimonas > Faecalimonas canis. The sequence continues at coordinate 31,644 of NZ_BAAHSI010000022.1, forward strand.
GCGAATTTAACTTCTATGGATACAGACAGTATACTTCAGCAGATTTTAGATGAAAATAAGGCACCAAAGTTGTAGGAAGAGTGATGGTATTGAAAAAAGAAAAAATAGTATTCGGCCTTTTGTTTCTTGCTGGAATGGTACTTTACTTTTTTACGGAGATTTCATATGCACCGCTGTTTTTGACGGGAATATGTGTTTATGGAATTGTAGGATTTATCGTATCCAGAATATCGGGAAAAAAAACAGATTTGCATTTTGATGGAGAAAAGCAATGTGAAAAAGAAAGTCAGCTGGAAGTTACTCTGCATATGAAAAATATCAGTAAGATTCCAATCTGGAACGGAAAGATACTTTTGCGGGTGAAAAACAAGTTGACGGGTGAACAGATGGAAGTCAAAAAAACAATGTCTCTTCTGTCGTTACAGAGCAAAAAGGCGCACTTCTATTTAGAAGCGCATTTCTGTGGCTGCATTGAAGTGACTGTAGAGAAAATGAAAATTTCAGATCCGTTTGGCATATTTACCAAAGAGAGAAATTTCCATATGGAAAACAGATATTACGTTTTCCCCAAATTGACGGAAGTTGATTTTACAAGCGAACAGTTGAATCAATATGATATGGAAAGTTATAAATATTCCTCTTTAAAAAGCGGGGAAGATACAAGTGAGACTTTCGGGATAAGAGAGTATAAAGAAGGGGACAGCCTGAAATCCATTCATTGGAAACTGACCGGAAAAATGGAAAATCTCATCGTACGGGAGGCGAGCCTTCCGGTAGAAAACAGTGTAATGATACTGCTTGACAAAAGAGAGAGAGAAGAAATTTCGGCGGACAAGAAAGATAAACTGACAGAAATGTTTTTGTCGCTGTCAAATACAATTATAAAAAATGGTATACAGCATTCCATTGGCTGGTACAATTATGAACTAGAAAAATTTGAACAATATCGCATTCAATCCACGGAGGACATCTATGTGATTATTGGGGAACTTCTTTCCTGTCCACATTGTAAAGATGAAATAAGCACGGTGGATAGGTTTATAGAGTCGGACGCATGGAAGGAATACAGTAACTATCTGTATGTGACAGAGAGTGACACAGCAGAGAGAGAGACGGAGAAATTAATGAATTATGGAAACGTTGAAATTTATCGAACGAGAGAATTTAGTTAGAAAAAAAGATATTATAAAGGAAATTTTGCTTTCGCTATTTTTAGGTATCTCCAATTTTTTGTGTTTTCGGGATATGTTTCAGTTTACGTTATGTTTTTCGGGCTCATATTTAGGTGGAATGAGAAGCGGGTTAGTGTATACATGGAACCGTATTGCAGATGTGTTGGGGAATGAAAAGTATATTCTGCTTCCTAAGTTTGCTGGAGCGGGAGAGGGAAATACATTATTTTTAATTGCGGTGCTAATTCTTTTCGTCATTCTGTATTTCTTTTTTGTACACAGTAAAAACAGTTGGGCAATCTTTTTGCCTTTTCTTTTAACTGTTATTTTAAGCGGAGCGACAAATTTGCAAATTTCCATGGGAACAGTAATGCTTTTTGCTGTCTCCATAATTGCCGGAATACTGTATGCCCGTGACAGAAATGGCTTATGTAATAAGTTATGCCTCTTTATTTTGACGGCAATCTTGTGCGCAGCCGTATTTTCTTCACCACTGGGCAGAAAGATAAATGCCAAATCAGAAACAATTTATAAAATACAGAATGTGGTAAAAATGAAGGCGAAAGAGAAATACTATGGCTCTAACCCGTTAAAAAATGGTGATTTGAAACAGAGAAAACGGGAGAAAGTTGAAGGAGACGCACTTGAAATTACGATGACAACCCCTCAGTCAATATACCTCAGAGGTTTTGTCGGGGAAAGTTATCAGAATAACCGGTGGGAGACGTTGCCAAACTACAATTACTATAAAGAAAAAGATTTATTTTACTGGTTAAGAAAGGAAGGATTTCAAACGTTTGGACAGTTGGGACAGGCAGAGGAATTGTTTCATGAAGAAAAATCAGAAGGAGAGAATCAGGTTACCATTCAGGTTAAAGAAGCCGACAGTCGTTATGCCTATATCCCTTATGAGATGAAAGGGAAAATTTCCGAAGGAAAAGCATGGGGTGGCAGTTTTATCACACCGTCGGGTTTAAACAGGCTAAAAAAGTATAGTTATAACACGGGTAACAATGCCGTAAAAACATGGACGGATACGGCGTCAAAAGTGTTTTTGAGGGCGGATGCGGAACAGGTAAAAGATTATTTACGGAAAGAGAGTAATTATAATACATATGTATATCAAAACTTTACATATCTCTCTAAAAAAGAAAAAAGTATTTTGAACCGGTATATCGGTAAAGCGGTAGATCAGTCCCGTGGGCATATTGATTACAAACCGGCTATTGCGGGAATTCAAAAGTATCTGGAGGATAATTTTATATATACGGAAAATCTGGGGGGAAAGGTGGAGCAAAATCAAAGTATGCTGGAGGAATTTCTTGCATCTAAAAAGGGATATGATATGCAGTTTGCCACCGCTGCAACACTTATGTTTCGCTATTATGGGATTCCTGCAAGATATGTGGAAGGATATTTAATCACGCCGAAAGATGCAAAAAAAATGGAAAGCGGAAAGCCGGAAATCATTCCAAAAACAAATGCACACGCATGGGTGGAAATATATGTTGACGGAACGGGATTTGTTCCGATAGAAGTATCGCCCCCTTATCGAAAAATTATGGAAGAAGCAGATATGGAAGTCGGTATATCCAATAATACATTATTGCGACCATTTGATAATGAGGGGGGAGCAAATAATAAGGTGCAGGAAACGGAGATGTCAGGTGACGATAATAAGCACATTACTTTTCCTGTAATAATTATTATCTGTGGGATTATCGGTCTGATTCTTCTGGCAATAGTGATCAGGCTGTTTTGGAAATATGTTATCTGTTTTAAGAAATTCTTGAACAGGCGGAAACTTTTTAATAAGGCGGCGCCGAAACAGGCGATAAGTGCAATGTATTCGTACATGGAAGAGCAAAAGTATCCGATAAAAGAGGGCGTTAGAGCGTTGGGGAATAAGGCCGCTTACAGTCAGGAAGAGTTGAGTGACAAAGAACGCAAAGAAATGTTAATGGCGCTGAAAAGTGCGGCAAAGGAGAAAAAGAAAAATGAAAAGAAAAATAAAAGGAATGCTGGTCGGCGTGCTTGCGGCAGCCATGCTATTGTGCGGCTGCGGGGCAAAAAATCTGGCAGATAATATAGATGAGCAGACCAGAAAGACTGCTGAATATGTGAAAGAAAATGTTCCAAATCCGCAAGTATCGTCAATAGGCGGAGAATGGGCGGTAAAAGGAATTGCAGAAAGTGGTATCGAACCGGACGACAGTTATTTTGAAGTATATTACGATACGGTGAGAGCGAAAGTTAAGTCGAAAAAGGGCGCAATTCACGAGGAATATTATTCGGATTATGCCAGAGTGATTATTGCCTTAAACGCGATAGGTAAAGATCCGACCAATGTGGAAGGGTACGATATGACAAAACCGTTGGAAGAGTATAAGGAATTGACACAGCAGGGGGTGAATGCGGTTGCATACACACTTGTGGCGGCAAATGAGAGCGGTATTTCTCTGGAACATGAACAGGCATATGTGGAATTTCTTGTAAAGGAAATGGAAGCCATGTTATCTGAAGTGAAAGATACATATACAGATTATATTTCAATGGGGCTTTTGGGATTATCTTTTTATCAGAACGATGAATCGGTAAAGAAGGTGACGGAAGACGGCATAAAATATTTATCGGATATGCAGCAGGATAACGGAACAATGGGAAACTGTGAGTCGACTTCCGAGGCTGTCATTGCATTGACACAATTGGGAGTAGACGTATTTTCCGACAAACGATTCGTAAAAAATGAAGGAAGTCTCGGAGAAAGTTTAATGAATTATCAGGCGGAAAACGGGGCGTTTCTTCATACGGAAGACGGGGAAAAAGCAAATGAAATGGCTACAGAGAGAGCGTTACTGGCTCTGTGCAGTATGAAAAAAGTAGAGAAAGGAGGGCTTTATGAGGGGGGAAAATAGTTTGCGATACTTTTGGAGGAAATATAGGCTGTCTCTTTTAGGTGTCGCAGTAATACTGGGGGTTATTTTTCTCTCGGGAATATTTTTATCAGTTCAGGAGCAGATACACGGAAAAAATCCATTGGAGACAGAGAATAAGGAATCTTCACGTATAGCAGTAACAGGAAAAAATTATACTTTGAATTATAAGCAGGAAGAAGAGTATAAGCGTGAACAGGCAAAATGGAAAGAAAAAATAGAACAACAGCCTGCCGAACCGATAGAGGAGATAAAAAGTGAAACAGAATCCGGTAAAAAGAAGACATCATCGATTCTTTCAGAAAATTCTTCACAGGCACATACAGGAGATAAAAATTCCATTGGCGACGGAAACAAGACAGAAGAAGGACAAGGAAAACATGAAATGGGCGGAGGAAACGAAGCGGGAAACGGCGAAGGTGAAAGTGGTGAGAATACAGGAGGAGATGAGGAAGGATCCAAACTTCCTGAGATTATATGCAACCTGACGGAAGGGCAGGTGGTAAGCGGAGGTTTTCTGGGATTCACGGTGCAGGCAACCACATATAAAAAAGAACCGTTAAGTTCTTTTTATGTAACGGTAAAGGTAAACGGCAGGAAGTTGTATAGTTCGGGAACGCAGCATAATGTGATAAGTTACAGAACTTCTCAGGAGTTGCAAGATGGAAATAATGAGATTTCCGTTATGGCAATAGATAAAGAGGGGAATACAGCCATTAAAAATTATCACGTCACAGTCAAAAAAGAGGATGCGCAGATAGAGGGAGGAACAATGCGCGTTAAATTGCAGGCGGACGTAGTTGGATTGGGAACAATTTTTGACGAAACGGTTGTGTTTTATGAGGGAGAGAACCTTCCTTATGTAGTGGACCGTGCGTTTAAGAAAGCGGGAATAAAATATAGGTATACGGGAACATTTGACTATGGATTCTATTTGCAGAGAATATATAAACCGAGCATCACAAATGGATATAAAATTCCCGCACCGATTTTACAGAAACTGGAAGAAGAAAACTGTTCATGGGTTGGATACGAAACGGATTCCCTTGGGGAGAAAGATTTTTATTACTGGTCGGGGTGGCTTTACAGGTTAGATGGATATTTTCCGGATGGGTTATCAACAATACCGGCGGAAGACGGTTCGGAGGTAGAACTTCTATTTACGCTGAACAATGGAGCAGAATATAATGGAACATGGTTTTCAGGAAACTGGTGATATTGAAAGGGGTGATACAAAAAAGAAGATTGAAACATGTAATGCAGTGCGAAAGGAAAGGAAGAAGAAAGATGAAGAAGTTAAAACAAATGGCAGCAACAATTCTTGCGGTGTCTTTAATGATAACAATGTTTCCGGCAAATGTGTTTGCCAAGGAGACGGTTCGTGAGAATGTAGATACAGAATGGTACAATTTCCGAAATAATCCGGAAAATAACGGGGTGACAGACAGACCTACCCCGATTGAAGCAGAGCAAACAGTACAAAAGTGGGCAGAAAAGTATGGAACAGGCTGGTCGGCAGCACCCACTCCGCCTCTGATTTTAAATGGAAAATTATATATCGGTGTTGCAAACCAGATTCTTGAAATCGACAAAGAGACAGGTGAAGAAATTCGCAGAAGTGATGAAATGATTGGAAATGTCGGGTATGCGATGAACCCTCTCACATATGCGGACGGAAAATTGTTTGTACAGGTTGGAAACGGTGCAATCCAGGCTGTTGACTATAAGACATTAAAATGTGTGTGGTATAGCGAGAAAATAGGTGGACAGACGGTTTCTCCGATCAGTTATGCGAAGATTGATGGGAAAGGTTACATCTATAGCGGTACATGGAACAGTGAAAAACGAGATGGAAGTTATATCTGTATGACAACAGATGACGAGGGAACAACGGAAGTAGAGGGGGTGACAAAAGGTGGAGGAAAAGAAAAAAAATTAACATGGCAGTTTACTCCGTCAACAGATGATACGCAGGTAAAGAACAAAAGAGGTTTTTACTGGGCCGGTGCATATGCTACAGAAAATTATATAGCGGTAGGTTCAGATGACGGTTCTAATGAGGGTGACTATACAGCAAATGCCATATTCTATACATTAGACTCACGTACAGGAAAAATCATTGACTCCATTTCCGGAATTAAGGGGGATATCCGTACAACGACAGTGTACGACAATGGATATTTGTATTTTGCCACAAAAGGTGGAGTTCTTTACAAGACAAAAGTAGACAACAAAGGGAAACTGAGTGAGACAAGTTCGATTGACATAGGAGCGGTAACAAATGAAAAATTAATGGCGACAGCAGCGCCGTTAGTATATGGAAATAAGATTTATATGGGAGTTTCGGGTGCGGGAGGACAGTTTGATCCTGATGCAGGGCACGGATTCCGTATTATTGATAACAAAGGTCCGCTTACACAGGATTCTATTATGTATAATCTTCCGATTGCCGGATATCCGCAGGCGGCAGCGTTAGCATCAACGGCATATGCAGACAAAGATTTTAACGGAGACGGAGAGGCAGACGGTAGAGTATATTTGTATTTCACATACAATGCAATGCCGGGAGGAATCTATTACTGTTACGATACAAAGGATCAGACAGAAGCAAAGCCTGAACAGTACGGGGAATTATTTGTGCCGCAAAAGGAACAGCAGCAGTATTGTATCAGTACTCTTTGTGCGGACAGAGACGGAACATTATATTATAAGAATGACAGCTGCTATTTAATGGCAGTAGAAAACAATCCGGCATACTTAAACAATGTAACGGTAAAAGGCGGAGAAAACGAAAGCATTTCATGGAATAAAGCATTCGATTCGGCAAATGCGGAGTATGAGTTAAAAATTCCTGATACAATGAAAACGGCAAATATCACATTGGAAATGAATCAGGGAATGACTGCTACAATCAACGGCAGCGCATATACCGGTAAAAATGAAGTGACACTTGAAGAAGGTGACACAAAAGTACAGATTGAAGTCAGCAAAACACAAGGAGAAAAAACATATAAAAGAACATATACATTAAACTTTGCGAGGGTAAAGGCAATCTCCACTCTTGAGAGTATGAGGGTAGGAAATTCAAACTCCTTCACCGGATTTTTGCAGATGACACCTGAATTTACATCAGAAGTAACGGATTATAAAGTGGATACAACAAGACAGGAAAGTTTTTGGAGAGTGTGGTTAAAACCGACAGATGTAAACTCAAAAATAACCGTAACTCCTGTAGAAAATGTAGACAGAATAACAACATCAAATGGGAATACTTCGACTCAGGGGCATGACAGATGGAATGTGTATAAGAAAGATCAGACAAAAACGGCTAAGATTAGAATCGACGTGTTGTCTGAAAACGGAAAGAAAACAACAAGTTATAATTTGACTTTAGAAGTTCCTGTAAAAGTAACCGGAATTGAGCTTGATAAACAGGAAGCAGAACTGGATATGACAGAGAAATTACAGTTGAATGCAAAAATCATGCCGGAAAATGCAACGATTCAGACGGTTAAATGGTACTCATCTGATGAAGAGACAGCAACTGTAAACGAAATAGGTCTCGTAACACCGAAAAAGGCAGGAAATGCAGAAATTACGGTTATATCTGATGATGGAGCGAGCATAACGGACAAATGTCATGTTACGATTACGGATAAGGCAAAAGAAGTAGACGATTTAATTGATGCAATCGGAACGGTTACTTTGGAAAGCAAGGCTAAAATTGATATTGCCAGAGGTGCTTACAAAGTTTTGACTGCTGAACAAAAAGAGAGAGTAACGAAGTTAAACATATTAGAAGAGGCAGAAAAAGAATATGACCGTTTAAAAGGAGAGGCCGATAAAGAAGAAGCAGACAAGGCTGCTGCAAAGGCGGTAGACCATTTGATTGAAAAAATCGGGGAAGTTACAATTGACAGTGGAAAACAGATTCAGCAAGCAAGGGAAGCATTTGAAAAATTGACTCCTGAGCAGAAAGCAAAAGTGGAACAGGAAGAAATCCTCAAAGCAGCAGAAGAAAAATATGCCAAATTATTGTTGGTCGAAGAAAAAGAAAATGCAAAGAATCTTTTAGACAACTACAAAAATTTAACAGAATACAGACAGGAACAGCAGGAAGAATTAAAAACAATTATCCGTGAAGGAAAAACGCAGATAGAAAAAGCGACGGATAAAGACGGTATAGACAAGGTCATAAAAGCGACAAAAGAAAAAATGGACGCCGTAAAAACAGATGCGGAATTGATAACCCAAGAAAATATGGATAAAGCGGCAGAGTATGTGGAAAAGCAAATTTCCAATATAGGAGAAGTTCGTTTTACTTCAAAATCAAGAGATGCGATTTTATTTGCAAGAGTTTCTTATGACAAATTAGAAAAAATGGCACAGGAAAAAGTAGATAATTACAGTGTGTTGTCAGATGCGGAAGCAAAATGGAAAGAATTGGAATCCAATGCAAAAGTAATCACTTTAGTTGATGAAAAGAGCAAAATAACAGTCAGCGGAAAATTCATGGAAGACTTTGAACTCCATGTAGAGAAAGCGGATAAAGAAGCAGAATCTGTTCTGCAAAAAGAATTTGTATCATTGTGGGATAAACTTGAAAATCCTTTTGTTCCATATACAATTTCGTATGAAGGAGGATATGTGGGAGAAATCACAGTGAAAATTCCTGTTGATGCAGTTTATAACGGAAGAAGTGTAATTGTAAAACAATTGTGTGGGGACAACTCAATAGTATCTTATGAGACAACTGTCAAAGAGAACAGTGTGTCAGTGAAAACAAACACATTGGGAACATTTATGGCAGGCGTTAAAAAAGTGAAAAATGTAAATGGAAGTGCGCCTAAAACGGCAGACACTTCAGACATGATGCTCTGGATGGGAATTTGTGTGCTCAGTATGGTTACATTGGTGGCGCGCAGACGTTTAAAACACAACTAATTATTTGTAAAGAAAGTAACTCTTAACATGGGTTACTTTCTTTTTGTCTGTCCTACAAATACATTTGATTATGTCCGCGAAACAAGAACGGTTTTGGAAAAATGTTCGTCTGCAACGGATAGAAATTGCTTGAAATTTTAGAAAAAATACGCTATGATGTTCTTAAAGAAACGGGAAAGTTACCTGAAAGAATAGGAGAAAAAAGCAATGAATGATAACAAAATGTGGGCATTGGTAAAAGAAGAAGCGGCGCCGGGACTTGCTCTGAAAAGAGTTCCGATTCCTGAAGTAAGCACAAATGACGTGAAGATTAAAATTCACAAAACAGCAATCTGCGGAACAGACGTACATATTTATCAGTGGAATGAATGGGCACAGCATACAATCGCGATCGGACAGACAGCAGGACACGAATATGTAGGTGAAATCGTGGAAATGGGAAGCGGTGTTAAAGGATACAAAATCGGTGACATCGTATCGGGCGAAGGTCACATCGTATGTGGAAAATGCCGTAACTGTTTGGAAGGACACAAAGAGAACTGTAAAGATGCAAAAGGTGTAGGCGTAAATCGTGACGGGGCATTTGCAGAATACCTTGTTATTCCGGCGGAAAATGTATGGCCGACAAATCCGGCAATTCCGGAAGAAATGTATGCAATTTTTGACCCATTTGGAAATGCGACACATACAGCGCTTTCCTATGAGGTGTTGGGAGAAGACGTATTGATTACAGGTGCGGGTCCGATTGGTATTATGGCAGCGGCAATCGCAAAATTTGCCGGAGCAAGACACGTTGTCATTACAGACTTCAATCAATATCGTTTGGATCTTGCTAAGAAGTTGGGAGCAACAAGAACGGTTAATCTTGCAAATGAAAAGTTAACGGATGTGATGAAAGAAATCGGAATGACAGAAGGTTTTGATGTTGGTATGGAAATGTCAGGAGCGGCTGCCGGATTTCGTGATATGATTGATAATATGAAACATGGAGGTAAAATTGCTGTTCTTGGTTTACAAAGACCGGATGCACAGATTAATTGGGAAACAGTTATTTGGAACGGTTTAAATATCCGAGGTATTTACGGACGTAAAGTGTGGGATACATGGTATAAGATGACAACGATGCTTCAGGCAGGACTTGACATTTCTGATATTATTACACACAGAATGAATATCAAAGATTACAAAGCAGGTTTTGACGCAATGATTTCAGGACAGTCAGGAAAAGTCATCTTAAATTGGGAAGACTTAGATCAATTAGAGCCACAATCACAGGAAATTTAAAATAAAGAAGGAAGGATTGATAGAAATGGCACGTAAAAATGATATTTTAAGTATCTACACAAAAGAAGTGGAAGACATTAAAGCAGCAGGATTATTCAAAGGTGAAGCACCGATTGCTTCCGCACAAGGCGCAAAAGTAAAATTGGAAGACGGAAGAGAAGTTATCAATATGTGTGCAAATAACTATTTAGGGTTAGGAGATAACCAGAGATTAATTGATGCGGCAAAGAGAACTTATGATGAAAGAGGATATGGAGTTGCATCAGTACGTTTTATTTGTGGAACACAGGATATTCATAAGCGGTTAGAAAAGAAAATTTCTGATTTCTTAGGAATGGATGATACAATTCTGTATTCTTCATGTTTTGATGCTAACGGAGGATTATTTGAAACTATTTTAACAGCAGATGATGCGGTTATCAGTGATGAATTAAATCATGCTTCCATTATTGATGGCGTTCGCTTATGTAAGGCAAAACGCTTCCGCTACAAAAACAATGATATGGAAGATTTGGAAGCAAAATTAAAAGAAGCAGATGAAGCGGGTGCAAGAATTAAATTAATTGCAACAGACGGTGTGTTCTCTATGGATGGAATTATCTGCAACTTAAAAGGAGTTTGTGATTTAGCGGATAAATATAACGCTTTAGTTATGGTAGATGACAGCCACGCTGTTGGATTTGTCGGAGCACATGGACGGGGAACTGCGGAGCATTGTGGAGTAGAAGGACGAGTAGATATTATTACAGGTACTTTAGGAAAAGCGCTCGGCGGAGCGTCAGGTGGATACACAGCTGCCCGCAAGGAAATCGTTGATTTACTTCGTCAGAGAAGCCGTCCATACTTATTCTCTAACTCATTAGCGCCGGCAATTGCAGGAGCAAGTATTGAATTATTTGATATGTTAAGCGAAAGCACAGAACTTCGTGATCATTTGGAAGAAACAACAGATTACTATCGTAAGTTACTTGTAGATAACGGATTTGACATTATCATGGGAACACATCCATGTGTACCGGTTATGCTATACGATGAAGTGACGGCAGCGGAATTTGCAAAACGCATGATGGAAAAAGGTGTTTATGTTGTGGCTTTCTCTTATCCGGTTGTTCCAAAGGGAAAAGCAAGAATCCGTACACAAGTATGTGCAAGTCATACAAAAGAAGATATTGATTTCATTGTAAAATGCTTTATTGAAGTAAGAGAAGAAATGGGATTAAATAAATAATCGTTTTATGAAAGAAGAGTAGAAAATCTGCTCTTCTTTTGTTATACTGAATAGAAAAACGAAAGAGAGGAAAGTGAGTGGAAAAGAGAAAAATTATTCAAGTGGAAGAAAAAGTCCCGTTTAAGTTATTAGTGCCTCTTAGCATTCAGCATATGTTTGCTATGTTTGGAGCATCGGTACTTGTACCTTTTGTGTTCGGAATTAATCCGGCAATTGTACTATTTATGAATGGGGTGGGAACACTTCTTTTTATCCTTATTACAAAGGGAAAAGCACCTGCATATTTAGGCTCAAGTTTTGCTTTTCTTGCACCAGCAGGAATGGTTATCAGCAAATTTGGTTATGAATATGCTTTAGGTGGATTTGTTGCAGTAGGGTTTTGTGGTTGTATACTGGCATTTATTATTTACAAATTCGGCTCAGATTGGATAGACATAGTATTGCCTCCGGCGGCGATGGGACCGGTAGTAGCGCTGATTGGTTTGGAATTAGCGGGAGCTGCTGCAAGTAATGCAGGACTTTTAGAAGAACATATCAAATCGGAAAATGCAATTGTATTTTTTGTAACTTTAGGAATTGCAGTTTTTGGGTCGGTTGTTTTTAAAGGATTTTTATCGGTTATCCCTATTCTAATTGCGGTAATCGCCGGATATATTTCCGCCATTGCCTGTGGAATAGTTGATTTTACTGAAGTATCTAAAGCGTCATTATTTGCCATACCGAATTTTTCGGCGCCGAAATTTAATTTGGAAGCCATTTTAATTATTCTACCTGTTATTCTTGTTATTACATCGGAGCATATCGGACATCAGATTGTAACAGGAAAAATTGTAGGAAGAAATCTATTGAAAGAACCGGGACTTCATCGTTCGTTATTCGGAGATAATTTTTCTACAATGCTATCGGGATTTATCGGTTCTGTGCCGACAACAACTTATGGGGAAAATATCGGAGTTATGGCAGTTACGGGCGTATATAGCGTATATGTTATTGCGGGTGCGGGTATTCTTTCCATTATCTGTTCATTTATCGGGAAACTGACTGTTCTGATTCAAACAATTCCGGGAGCGGTGATAGGCGGAATTTCTTTCCTACTATATGGAATGATAGGAACATCAGGTATAAGAATTTTAGTAGATTCCAAAGTGGATTACGGTAAATCAAGAAATCTAGCGTTGACATCTGTTGTTTTTGTAACAGGATTATCAGGAATTACAGTGAAATTTGGAAATGTAGAATTAAAGGGAATGGTATTAGCCTGCGTGGTAGGAATGATATTAAGTTTAATTTTCTATATATTGGATAAAATTCATCTGACAAATGATTAGAAAATTAGAGTAGATAGAGGAGTTAGTTCTGAGAGAATAACTCCTCTGTTTTAATAGACAACTTTATAGTTTGCTTTGTAATTTAGAACATTTTCAAACATAAAGCCCTGAAATCTTATTCTCCGATAAATCTGGTTTTCTCAGCATATATGCAAAGTTTACCGCAAAGAATATAAGGAATGAAGCATACCCCCCAAAAAAAAATTTAGCAGTTCAATTTAGCTAAGATACATGAAGCGTATTTTGTTCCGAATGCTTCGCGAACCCAAGTATATAATCCGTCGTCAGACTGATAGGTAGAAGAAAGTTAATATATGGAAAATTAATAGAAAAGTAAAGGGAAATGGATTATAAAAGAGAAATGAAAGACCGTCGGCTGTATGCTGCTGGTCTTTTTACTTACAAAAAAACTACAGTTCAATAACTTAGAACTGTAGTTTTTGAAATTATTCTTTTCCGTTGAAACAATATGTACAAACTTTACAAGGTTCTAATCCGATAGAAGCAATTAAATCGTCTAAGCGGTGGTATCTTAAAGTAGTAAAGTTTTGTTTTTTGCGAATTTCTTCAAGCATATTGGCATATCTTTCTGTTGTCGGGTCAGCATATTCGTGAAGTACATTTTCTGCATTGTCCCCCTCGAGTTTCTGAATAACCTGTCTTGTAATTAAATCTAATTCTGATTTAGAACGTGAGAAATTCAAGTATTTACAACCATATAATAATGGTGGGCAGGCAGGTCTTACATGAACTTCTTTCGCACCGCTATTATATAAAAATTCAGTTGTTTCACGCAATTGAGTACCGCGTACAATCGAATCATCAATTAATAAAAGACTCTTGTCCTCAATTAATGACTGTACCGGAATTAATTTCATGCGGGCAATCAGATTTCTCTGTTCCTGATTTTGTGGCATGAAAGAACGAGGCCATGTAGGCGTATATTTAATGAATGGTCTTGCAAAAGGAATGCTTGATTCATTTGAATATCCGATAGCGTGAGCAATTCCTGAATCAGGTACACCTGCGACAATATCAGGTTTTATGTTATCTTCTGCATCACGTTTTGCAAGCATACTTCCGCATTTGTAACGCATTTCTTCTACATTTACTCCTTCATAAGAAGATGTCGGATACCCGTAATATACCCAGAGGAATGAACAGATTTTCATATCTTCTTTAGCAGGGCTTACTGTTTCAACCCCGTCAGGTGTAATATGTACAATTTCGGCAGGTCCGAGTTCTTTATAAGTTGAATAACCTAAGTTGATATAAGCAAAATCTTCAAAAGATACACAGTAGGCATCTTTTTTCTTTCCGATTACAAGAGGAGTTCTTCCCAAACGATCTCTTGCAGCGTAAAGTCCGTCTTGAGTCATAAGAAGAATAGTCATAGAACCGTCAACAATTTCCTGAACAAACTGAATACCTTCTACAAGAGAGTCTTTGTGACAAATTAAAGAACCAATTAATTCAGTAGCATTAATTTGTCCTCCGCTCATTTCTTGAAAATGAGTGTGTCCATGCTGATAAACTCTTTCTAATAATTCATCCATATTATTAATTTTGCCAACAGTAGTAATGGCAAAACTTCCTAGATGTGATTGAATTAGCAATGGCTGTGGTTCAAAATCAGAAATACAACCGATGCCGATATTTCCTTTTAGTTCTTCCACATCCCGCTCAAATTTTGTACGGAATGGAGAGTTTTCTATATTGTGAATGGCTCTGCTAAAACCTTGTGGACCGTAAGTAGCCATACCGCCTCTTCGTGTTCCTAAATGTGAGTGGTAGTCAACGCCATAAAACAAATCAAGTGTACAGTTTGATTTTCCGGCGACACCAAAAAATCCGCCCATGAGAAATCCTCCTTTTTCTGATAACAAATTTGTGTCTTTAACAGAATAAGTTTATCATGATTTCCTTTGGAAAGCAAAGGAATGCTTATGAATATTTTTAAATTGATATTATAAGTGTAAGTTATAAAAATGTTTCTAAAGATTTAAAGGTATATCCCCTTTCTTCCCATTTGGTTAAAAGTTCATCTAAAATTTGTGCGTTAGTGGAAGAAGTGCTGTGCAGAAGGACAATTGCACCCGGATGAATCCTTTTTAATAGTTTGTCAAATGCTTCTTCTTTTGTCGGCTGATTGTTTTCGTACCAATCTACATAGGCCAAACTCCAGAAAAATGTTTTATAACCGAAATCCTTTGCCATTTGTAAATTTGTTGTACTATATTTTCCCTGTGGAGCGCGATATAATTTTTTCATTCGTTTTCCTGTGATTTCTTTATATAAATCTTCTACACCGGAGATTTCTTTTTGAAATTCTTCTTTAGAAGAGAGTTTTGACATATCCAGATGATTTAGCGTGTGATTTCCGACGATGTGTCCTTCTTTTACTATTCTTTTTACTAAATCGGGGCTTGTTCTTAAAAAGTTGCCTACGACAAAAAAAGTAGCGGGAGCATTATGTTTTTTTAAGGCATCCAGTATAGCAGGTGTATTGCCATTTTCAAATCCGGCGTCGAAAGTCAGATATAGAACTTTTTCTTCGGTCGGTTCGGCATAGTAGGCATCATACTGTTTTAGTTCATCAATGGATGCATTTCCTACAGGGAGTTTTCCTTCCTCCTGAAAACTGAGTCCCCAGTTACCTTCCGCGGATGCCGGAACGGCTTTGTCAGAAAAGGTGTGAATAGTTTTTGCAGTTAAATGTCCGACAGAAAAAGAGAGGGAAAACAGGAGTAGAAGTGCGGTGAATTTTTTGCATTTTTTCAAGATAATACCTCGAAATAACCTTTCTCAATTATAGAATATGGGAAAGAAAGGAGAAATATGTTACAATAATAAAAGCAAATATGTAGGAAAGAGGGGGAAAAATGAAAAAAGATACGTTACATATATTGAAGCGTGCGGAGCGTTTTCATGTTGTTCTTATCGGGGAAGGTCTGCTTGTGGGAAGTGTGGCAGGTCTTGTTGTGCTGGCGTATCGAATTGCTTTAAAGTATGCAGGACAGTGGCTTGAGGCAGTTTGTCAGTATATAGGACATTCTCCGATTAAGGCGGCAGGTTGGTTTTGTCTGCTATTTCTAATGGCGGTTGTAGTCGGAATTTTGATTAAATGGGAACCGATGATTTCAGGAAGTGGAATACCGCAGTTGGAAGGTGAAATGGCAGGAAAATTAAATCAGACATGGTGGAAAGTTTTGCCGGCAAAATTTATCGGCGGATTTTTATCTCTGCTTGCAGGGTTGTCACTTGGACGTGAAGGCCCATCCATTCAACTTGGGGCGATGACCGGAAAGGGAATTTCTAAAGTGCTGGACAGAGGGAAGACAGAAGAAAAATTTTTATTAACGTGTGGGGCAAGTGCAGGACTTTCGGCGGCTTTTCATGCACCACTTGCAGGGGTAATGTTTTCGCTTGAAGAAGTACACAAAAATTTCTCGGTATCCGTCCTTGTATCAGTGATGACAGCGTCAATTTCGGCAGATTATTTATCATCACAGTTTATCGGGATTGAGCCGGTGTTTCGATTTGATATTGGCCATGTACTGCCACAAAGTTATTACTGGTTGATTATACTGCTTGGTATTATTCTTGGTGTTTTGGGATGTGTATATAATTGGTTTACATTAAAAGTACAGTCGTGGTACAAACAATCGAAACGATTAAATGAAATTACAAAAGTAATGATACCGTTTATGTTGGCGGGAATCCTTATGTTTGTTATGCCGGAATTACTTGGAAGCGGACATGAATTAATTGACAGACTGACAAGCCATGAATTGTTTTTGGGTGGAGCAATTGTTATTTTAATTGGAAAATTTTTGTTTTCGGCGGTATCTTTTGGATCGGGAGCGCCGGGAGGAATTTTCTTCCCATTGCTTGTTTTGGGGGCTTTTGTCGGTGGGATTTTTGGAATGATAGGCGTAAATTATTTTGGTATGGATCCGGATTATATTAATAATTTTGTTCTGTTGGCAATGGCAGGGAATTTTACAGCAATTGTAAGAGCGCCGTTGACAGCGATTATTCTTATTTTTGAAATGACAGGTTCAGTCAGTCAAATGTTATCGCTCTCCATAATTTCTATTGTTGCTTATGTGGTAGCAAGTCTGATTGGTTCAGAACCGATTTATGAAAGTCTGTTGGAAAGACTTTTGAAAAAAAACGGTGAGAAGACAGAGGAAGTTAAGGGGCAGAAAATATTAATCAGCCATGTGATTATGCACGGTTCACCGTTAGCACACAAAGCGGTACAGGAAATTGAATGGCCGCAAAATTGTCTTCTTGTTTCTATTAAAAGAGGGGATAAGGAAGTTATTCCAAAAGGAAAAACGGTTCTTCTCCCAAGTGATATGATTATCACACTGACCGATGAAAAAGACGAACCGTTCGTTCGTGAATGTGTGGAAAAATTATGTAAAATGTAATGGTGAAGGGGAGAAACGAAAGAATGTATGTATATTTTTCACCGATTGGGAAATTGGGAATAAATGCAGATGAAAAAGGGATTCGTAAAATTGATTTTCTTGAGGAAAATGTTATAGTTGAGAACTGTGACGGAGAAAATATATTTATTATGGAAGTGAAAAAACAACTGGATGAGTATTTTCAGGGAAAGCGAGAAATATTTGATATTCCTCTTGCTCCTGAAGGAACACCTTTTCAACTAAAAGTGTGGGAGTCCTTGAAAAATATTCTTTATGGGGAAACAAGGAGTTATAAAGATATTGCCATACAGATTGATAATCCAAAAGGATACCGTGCAGTTGGAATGGCGAATAATAAAAATCCCATTCCGATTATTATTCCATGTCACAGAGTTGTGGGAGCGAATGGAAAATTGGTCGGATATGCAGGTGGATTAGATAAGAAAACATTTTTACTGGAACTTGAACGGAGAGAGAAGAAATGATAAGAGAGGTAAAAAGGGAAGAAAGGTCATGTATTGAACATTTGTTTTCCGGTTGGGATGAAACAATGATTTGGTCCTGCTTGCAGGGATGCATGGGAAAAGCATTTTCTGTTGCAGGAAAGGAAACGAAAACTTCCATGATAGCCATTGCAGATTTCTGCTTTTTGGCAGGAGAACCTGATAGAGAATTAGTTGCCTATATTCCACAAACAGCCAAAAAAGAATTTGTTCTTGTTGTGCCAAAAGAAGAAGCATGGAATAAGTATATTGAGGAAGTTTTTGGAGAACGGCAGGAAAAAGTAAAGCGTTATGGCATAAAAAAAGAAAATACTTTTGATACGGAAAAACTCTTTCAATATGTTGAAAAACTTCCGGAAGAGTATGTACTTAAGAAGATTGATGAGGAACTATATAATAAAGTATTACAAGAAGAATGGTCAAAGGACTTTTGTGCTACGTTTTCAGATTATAAGCAGTTTGAAGAAAATGGCGTAGGCGTAGTTGCACTTTTTGGAGAGGAGATTGTGGCGGGAGCGTCTTCTTATACATTTTATCGGGAAGGAATCGAGATAGAAATTGACACAAAAGAAACTTACAGACGAAAAGGGTTGGCAACCGCCTGCGGAGCAGCACTTATTCTAGAATGCCTCAAAAGAGGAAAATATCCGAGTTGGGATGCTATAGATTTGAGGTCGGTAGCGCTTGCTGAAAAACTGGGATATAATAAAAGTGAAGCATACACAACCTATTTTGTCACATTTTCGTAGGAAACTTGACAAATAAATAAGGGATGTGTACAATAAAATAGTTAATTGAACTAAATACAATAATGACAAGGAAGAGGAGTATTAAGAGCCTATCGTTTGCAGAGAGTTGTCGGGTGGTGCAAGACAACAGCGTAATCTCCCAACTCGCCTCAGAGTTCTTTTGCTGAAATATATTTGATGAGTATCTCGTTAAGTAACGTAGGCAGAAGCGGGACTTCCCGTTATAGAAGAAATGAGTGCATTTTGCGAAAGCAGAATGAATAAGAGTGGTAACGCGGATAGACCTTTTCGTCTCTTGGTTAGAGATGAAGAGGTTTTTTTATAATGTAAATAGGAGGAAAAAATCATGGCAACACCTTATAATCACAAGGCGATTGAAAAAAAATGGCGTGAAAACTGGGAAAAAAATCCGGTAAACGTCAAATCAGATGAAAATGGAAAAAGAGAGAAATATTACTGTTTGGATATGTTCCCTTATCCATCAGGAAATGGTCTTCATGTAGGACATTGGAGAGGGTATGTTATTTCAGATGCATGGAGCCGTTATAAATTATTACAGGGACATTATATTGTACATCCGATGGGATGGGATGCATTTGGTCTTCCGGCAGAAAACTATGCAATTAAAATGGGTGTACATCCATCTATTTCAACAGAAGAAAATATTAAAAACTTCAAAAAACAGTTAAATGAGATTTCAGCATTATATGATTGGGACATGGAAGTAAACACAACTGATCCTGCATTTTATAAATGGACACAGTGGATTTTTGTGAAAATGTTTAAAGAAGGACTTGCATATGAAAAAGAATTTCCGATTAACTGGTGTCCTTCATGTAAAACAGGGTTAGCGAATGAAGAAGTAGTAAATGGTAAATGTGAACGATGCGGAACAGAAGTAACAAAGAAAAATCTTCGTCAGTGGATGCTTCGTATTACAAAATATGCAGACAGATTATTAAATGACCTTGACAAATTGGATTGGCCTGAAAAAGTAAAGAAAATGCAGGCGGAATGGATTGGAAAATCTTACGGTGCTGAGGTGGATTTTAAAGTAGATGGGAAAGATGAAAAAATCACAGTATACACAACAAGACCGGATACATTACACGGTGCTACATTTATGGTACTTGCGCCGGAACATGCTTTAGCAAAAGAACTTGCCACAGATGAAACAAGAGAAGCAGTAGAGAAATATATTGCAGACTCTTCAATGAAATCGAATGTGGACAGACTTCAGGATAAAGAAAAAACAGGTGTATTTACAGGTTCTTATGCAATTAATCCAATCAATAATAAAAAAGTACCGATTTGGTTATCAGATTATGTATTGGCAGATTATGGAACAGGAGCAATTATGTGTGTACCGGCACATGATGACCGTGATTTTGAATTTGCTACAAAATTCAATATCCCGATTATTCAGGTAATTGCTAAAGACGGAAAAGAAATTGAAAATATGACAGAAGCGTATACGGATGCTGTAGGAACAATGATTAATTCTGGAGAATGGAACGGAATGGAATCGGCAGTATTGAAAAAAGAAGCCCCTCATATGATTGAAGAAAAAGGCATCGGTAAGGCAACAGTAAACTTCAAATTGCGTGACTGGGTATTCTCTCGTCAGCGTTATTGGGGAGAACCAATCCCAATTATTCACTGTGAACATTGTGGTGCAGTGCCGGTTCCGGAAGAACAACTTCCTCTTACATTGCCTGATGTAGATTCCTATGAACCGACAGGTACAGGAGAATCTCCTCTTGCAGCAATTGAAAGTTGGGTAAACACAACTTGTCCGATTTGTGGTAAACCGGCAAAACGTGAAACAAATACAATGCCTCAGTGGGCAGGATCTTCGTGGTATTTCCTTCGTTATGTAGATAACCACAATACAGAGGAACTCGTATCAAAAGAAAAAGCAGATGAAATGTTACCTGTAGATATGTATATCGGTGGTGTAGAACACGCAGTTCTTCATTTGTTATACTCACGTTTCTATACAAAATTCTTATATGATATAGGAGCAGTTGACTTTGACGAACCGTTTAAAAAATTATTCAATCAAGGAATGATTACAGGTAAAAATGGTATCAAAATGAGTAAATCAAAGGGAAATGTTGTATCTCCGGATGATTTAGTAAGAGATTATGGTTGTGATTCGCTTAGAATGTATGAACTATTTGTAGGACCACCTGAATTAGATGCTGAATGGGACGACAGAGGAATTGATGGTGTATATCGTTTCTTGAACCGTGTATGGAATCTTGTTATGGACAGCAAGGATGCTGATGTAAAAGCGACAAAAGAAATGATTAAAATTCGCAATAAAATGGTATATGACATCACAACTCGTTTGGAAAGTTTCAGTTTAAACACAGTTGTTTCAGGATTTATGGAATACAATAATAAACTTTTAGATATTGCGAAAAAAGAAGGCGGAGTGGATAAGGAAACATTAGGTACACTTGCAGTTCTTCTCGCACCGTTTGCACCTCATATGGCAGAAGAATTATGGGAACAGTTAGGCAACACGGGAAGTGTATTCCATGCAGGCTGGCCGACATATGATGAAGAAGCGATGAAAGATGATGAAATTGAAGTTGCGGTACAAATTAACGGAAAAACAAGAGCAGTTGTGATAATTCCGGCGGAAATTTCTAAAGAAGATGCGATTGCAGCAGGAAAAGAAGCGGTTGCAGATAAATTGACAGGAACAATTGTAAAAGAAATCTACGTTCCGGGAAGAATTATAAATATTGTGCAGAAATAATTGAGAAGAAATTCTCACAACAGAATAAAGTGCTTGGAAATATTGAAAAGTTCGCTGAAAATCAAGGTTTACAGACATTTTTCTTCAATGAAAAGGTATCGTAGAATATCGCAAAATATCGTAACAGATTTTTAAAATGGAGTAAATTTGGAGTAAAAGTTGAAAGAAAATGGAGTAAATATTTCAAGAAGACATGAAAGGAATGACGCAGATGGTAGAGATATTGTCTGCGTTATTTTTTTTGATTATAATGGTGTAAATAATTGCAAAGTATGATATTATGAGAAATAAACAAATTGGAATTTAACACGAACAAGATTTAATTATAGGAGTGTACTCAATGTGGCTTTTAGGGAGTATTTTTATATTCACATCACTATTAATTCTATACATAAAATATAGGGTTGTTTTTACTGGCGAAAAATGCAAAGGGAAAATAATCGACATTGTAGAACAAAATGCAGGTTATGTAGTAGGTGGTGTTAATGTCAAAAAGCATGCTTATATAGTGAAGATTAAAAACAAAAAATATCATACTGCACATGGTTGTATCTTTTTGTCATTGGGAAAGAGAAATATTGGAAAAGAAATTTCCGTATTTAAGAATGAAAAATATGGAAATGAGGTTTTCAAATGCTTTGATTTTCGTATAGAGATTGTTGCTTTGTTAGTATTTTTATTTGGCGTTTTTATGCTCTACTCAGCCTTATGATAAAGCCAAGCAGGTTTCAGTTTGAAAAGAAGTTATACGCAAAGAAAAATTTAGAAGTTATGGAGGAAACCATATGGAAAATTTAAGTGCATATAGATACTGTATCGCTATGAAAAAAGGTCGAAAAATATTAAATCTGATTGTGGGCTGCTTAATGATTCTTATAAGTATCATTTTCATAACCACAACTGTTTTTAGCTGTATTTTTATGCAAGAATTTGTTTATTACACATTTTTAACAATATTCCTTGTAATTATACCCCTACCTCTTTTTATTTTTGGAATTATAGGTATTGTCTCAGCTACAAAACGAGTTGAAGTTTATAAAGGAAAAGTGATTTATCATATTGGTTTTAAAAATAAGGAATATCGTATGTCTGATATTAAAACATCAAAAACAAAAAGTGAAACATATAGAACAGGATTAGATTATGGAAATATTGTACCCACCTACAGTTATGATAAATTAACTGTATTCTATGATAAAAAAGGGAAAAAGATTTTTAAATTTGGATTGGCATACGATAATGTAGAACGACTGAAAGCAGATGTTAATAATACTCAAAAAAGCATAGCAAAACAGCATAACAAGAACTAAATAAATTCCAGTTTGTAGCAGACAGTTTTTTAATCGACTGTCTGCTTTTCCTTTTCAATCATAATTGATAGTAGTGGTATAAAATGGTTCATATCCATTGTGAAAAGACCATTTAGAACGGTGTAGATTGATTGTAAGGGTGGTGGGAGTTCCGTTGATTTGGTTATGTTCTGCTTCAATTTCTGCTACCACTTCATCAGTATTCCAGTATTGATATACGATAACTTGTAGTTCGGTATCACGATTAGCCCCATTGCTGAATGACATACTGTTAAATACAAGATAATCGGGTAAACTGATATAATAGAGAACACTTGCAAGCAAGACTAGAATAATAGTGATAAATAATAATTTCTTTTTCATTTTGACATACCTCTGTTTCTATATATTTATAAGGATAACTATATAGTACCTCACTGTATAGTGAATTACTACATAAAGATTTATTGAATATACTTTTATGTAGAGGTGAGGTAATGAAGTACGGACATTTAGAACTTCACATAGAGGAACTGCTGAAAGAAAAAGGAATTAGTAAGAATACCATTTGTAAAGAATTGGATATACCGAGGTCTAATTTTAATCGTTATTGCAGAAATGAATTTCAGAGATTAGACGCACAACTAATCTGTAAACTGTGCAGTTACTTGGATTGTGGAATAGAAGAATTGATAGAGTATGTGAAAGAATGAGAGTCTGTCGGATTGAAGAAAAATCGTGCAGGCTTTTGTTGTGTCAAGAAAAAGAGAAAACCTAGTGAGGTCAAGGAACAAGGCGTAGCCGATACGCCGTAGGGCAGTCCTTGACGGAACGGACGCAGCCGACTGCACCATGATACAGCAGAGGACTTGAAAGGTCAGAAACCTTGCAAGTCCTCTTGTCTGTTATTGGGCGTTATTCTTTAAATAAAGTGCTTCTTTTACCACTTCTTTTTCAAATGCTTTTATGTGACCGTCCTGTATTCCGTTGTCGATATAAAAGCAATCGTCAGTTTGTGAGTAGGCAAGTTTGGTAACTTTTGGTTCACAGGTCTTTGTATCAATTCCATAATAGTAAATCGTGGCTGTTGTTAATACCATGTGAATACTTTCAAAATCTCTTGTAAAAATGGTATGCCTGTCAGAATAGAAGAAATCAGACGGACATTCATAGAATTGGGAACTATCCTCTTTCAAAAATAATGGCAGTATGTGCATTGCATTTCCAGCACGATTGACAAGGACATAAAAGCGTGGAATAAGGGCGGCATATTGCGTCATCATGGCAATATAGATATCGTCTAAATTATCGAGAAGATATTCGGAGCAGGAGTTGTTATAAAAGACATATTGCAGGGCATTGTCATTTTGGCTTGTATGTTCCATAGGCACATTTTGTCCGTAAAGCCACCGCAAGTCTACATCTAAGGAGTCAGCAATCAGTTCCATTTTATCGGCTTTCGGATTGTACTGTCCCGAAAGATAGGAACTGAACGCCCCTTTGCTGATACCTGTATCTTTGACTATATCTACCTGTTTTTTATTTTTTGCTTTCATGGCAAATTTAATCCGTTCTGCGATTGTATTCATCTGAAAACCCTCTCTTTCCATATCCTGTTATAACTTTTCATATCTTATCGTCTAAGGACACTATACCACAAGTTCAGAAAAAAGAAAACAAAAAGTTTATAAAAAACTAAACTTTATATTGCAAAACGAATATGTCTGTGCTAATATACAATTAAGTTCAGAAATAACTGAACTAAAAACGACGTCGTAAATATGAAAATGAAAATATGAGAAGCTGACCTATCGGTTCAACGGGGAGAAAGGAACGTGTATGCAGATTACATTGACAAAAGAACAGGTAAAAGAAGCGTTTGGAGAACTTCGTTTTATGGGTGTGGATAACTGTTACCGCTATGATAAAGACAGTAAGAAGAAAACAGAGGAAGTGGAAGCCTTAAAACTTCATCTTGGAAGCATGAAACTTGGGAACAGCGTGGATATTCGCTTGGAAGCAACGGAACTTCCGAAGATTGAGCCTTATGCTGTGGTGGAACTGGAAGAACCAGTATATGCTCCTTATGTGCAGAGAGGAAACTTTCCTGTATTAGTGGAGAAGATTACCTGTAAGGGTATCCGCCCTGTTCCAAATAAAAATATGTAGGCGGTCAAAGTTCCTGCCCTCGTTCTGACGTACCAAACGGCAGGTTGGGGGGCAGGGCAATGGCAACGCCATTGCAGGTAAGGAGGTTTGATAAATTTGGAAGAAAGAAGCGGAAGTTTTCTTCCAGAACTCCCCTACACTAACAGGGGAGTAATACGGCAGAAAGAAGAATTAAGTGCCTTGATAGATTGGTGTCAGATAACCATTAAGGAAGTTCCGTTAGAAGCAGTCATAGAAGATGTGTTGAAAATACCTATGGAACTTATGACTGTAACGGGCTATGAAAAGGGGATTGCAGGACATGAGGTTGTGGCAATCTTCGATAATATCAAGGTGCTAAAGCCGACAGGAAATGCACAGTATCAAGGCTTTCAGATTTTGATGAGTGGGAAAGGCTGTCGCAACTATGAGAATTTTTTACAACTCAATGAGGAAACATGGTTTGATTTCTTGAACAGAGTTTGCCAGTATCATATCAATGTTCCTCGGATTGATTTGGCGATAGACGACAGAAAACCGTATTTGAGTATTCCCGATTTGATTGTACGGACAAAAGAGGGATTGCTTTCCACAAAACTAAGGGAGATAGATTTTCACGACTCGGGAGAACTGAAAGAAGAAGTGTTTCAGAGTAAAGGTGGCAGTCTTTATCTCGGCAGTTCAGCCAGTAATTTGAGATTGGTATTTTATGAAAAGGGATATGAACAGAATAAAAAGTATGGAACAGAATTAGACGAAAATTGGAATAGATATGAGTTGAGATTTCGGCAGGAAATGGCGGTAAGTGTAGTACAGGAATTATTGAGATATAGAGATGTGGCAGGACTGGCAATGGAAGTATTGAACAGTAAAATACGATTTTTAGAAAAGCCGACAGGCAGCATGACAACACGAAAAAGACTTTATCCAACCTATCAAGCATGGGCGGAACTGATGAAAGATATAGGCAAGGTGAAACTTACCATGCAACCACAGAAGAAAAGTTTACAAAAGGTGTGGGAGTGGTTGGAAAAGTATGTTGCCCCGTCTTTGAAACTGTTTGCAGAGGTTGGGAAGATAGAGCAGAGAGATTATATTGGCAATCTCATAGAAAATGGAGAAATGAATATTACACAGAAGCAGTTGTATGATGATTATATAAAAGCAAGAAAATTAGACGAAAGGGGGTGATCGTATCGAAAAAGCATTACTAAATATAAATGAATTTTGTGAGTATATGGGGATTGGGAAAACAAAGGCAAGAGAACTGTTGAACAATCCGAAAAATAGATTTACAGTACGCATTGGTAATCGGTTGTATGCAAATAAGAAATTACTTGATGAATGGCTGGAATATCAATGCAAAAGGGCTTGAAAAGAAAATGGGGTGTGGATATAATGAAAATTGAAATATTTACTTTACCATATTTCTTTCAGTAGAAGAAAGGAAAGTTGGTATGGGTAAAGATTTAAAGGGCAAAGAACTCGGTAAGGGAATTTCACAGAGAGCAGACGGACGCTATATTGCAAGATTTACAAGCAAAACAGGGAAACGAAAAACGCTTTATGATTTTAAACTGAATGAATTAAAACGGAAGTTGCGAGAAGCGGTTTATGAAGATGAACATGGTTTGAATGGCAATGGCGAAAGTATCACTTTAAACGCATGGTATGTAACGTGGACGGAGTTGTATAAGAAGAAAACAGTTAAAATGACTACGATATATAAAAACCACAGTTACTACAATTCAAGAGTGAAGAACTCTATCGGAAAGATGTATTTGCAGGATATTAAAACATATCACGTTCAGAAGTTTTTAAATGACTTGATAGACAGCGGTCTTGCACATGGAACGGTGTCGAACATCAGATTTATGTTGAGTGATATGTTTGATAAAGCGGTATTGAGTGAATACATTAGAAAAAATCCTTGTATCGGTGTGGAAATGCCAAAAGAAGTGAAAAAAGAAAGACGTGTATTAACAAGAGAGGAACAGGAAAAATTCTTTACATTTGCTTCTTCCTACATACACATCAATGTTTTGAAATTTGCTGTGACAACAGGTTGTCGGATTGGAGAAGTGCTGGGACTAAAATGGGAAGATTGTGACTTTGAAAAAAGAGAAATTATAATCAATAAGACAATCCATTATTCAAAGGCTTCCAGTCCTGTTGAGGGTTCAAAGTTTTTCTATACGACTGCAAAAACCATATCCAGTAATCGTGTAATTCCTATGACAGATGAAGTGTATGAGATTTTACAAAATCAGAAGATAAAGCAGACAGAACAGAAGATGTGGAAACGCTCGATATGGAAACAGCATAAAGAATTTCAAAACTTGGTATTTACCTGTTCTGATGGTTCGCCAGTTTATTATTACAACGTCAATAGTGCAATCAAAGACTATGTAGCGAAAATCAATGTGATAGAGATTGAACTGGCAAAGGAAGAAAAGAGAGAGCCGAAGATATTTGAAGTGTTTACCTGTCACACTCTGCGACATACATACGCTACAAGGTGTTATGAAAATGGAGTAGACCAACAGGTAGTACAGAAACTCTTAGGTCATTCCACGCTGGCAATGACAACCGATTTATACACGCACGTTTCAGAAGAAAAGAAAAAAGAAGAAGTAGCCGAACTGAAAATATTGGCTTAAAATTGGAGTAAAAATGGAGTAAATCAGAAGATAGATAGCGAAAAACAGCGTAAAATCAACGTTTTCAAGTGGATATAAATATTGTGCAGAAATAAGCAGTGCAGATAACGGAAAAGATGGACTTATCCTGTTTACAGGAATAAGGACATCTTTTTTGTTATCTATAGGGAGTATGGTCCTATGTCAAGATTT